>CAZFQH010000186.1:0-7923 GCA_964520805.1 uncultured Acidobacteriota bacterium
GGGGGGATGGGGGTTCGAGGAGAAACAGGGAATCGTGCTGGCGCCGCTGGTGCGCTGGCTGGTTCGGCCCGAAGACCGCGGTGCCCGTGGACGTCTGCGCGTGGACTTCGCAGGAGGTAAGCACCTCGAGATGGTCTCGGGCGTCATGGACGGGCGGACCAACTCTATCGACACCGACCTCGTGGTGATGGACGGACCGCATGTGGTCCTGGGCGATTTCACGCACAAGACGATCGATCTGCCCGGAGCCCGGATCGACGTGGCCATCGGCACCGGCGCTCGCGGTGTTCGCGACGATGATCTCCTTCACTGGATCCGCGAGGGCGCTCAGGACGTGGCGGCGCTTTTGGGCCGGTTCCCACTCGCGCGGCTGCAGGTGATCGTTGCGAGTGGCGGCCCTTACGCGGTGGGTTCGGCGGTGACCATGGGAATGGGGGGAGCGTCCATCTTCGTGGTGGTGGGCGAGCGAACCCGCAAGGCCGATCTTCTTCGGGATTGGGTGATGACTCACGAGATGCTGCACGTGGCCTTCCCCAATATGGGTTTCCGACAGCGCTGGATGGAGGAGGGGCTTTCAACCTACCTTGAGCCCCTTCTTCGCGCCCGCCGTTCCCGCCACGAACCCCGGCTGGTCTGGGCGGAGTTCGTTCGCGCGATGCCTCAGGGCCTTCCCAAGGAGGGTGATCAGGGTCTGGATCGGACCTTCACGTGGGGGCGCCGCTACTGGGGTGGTGCCATGTTCTGGTTGCACGTAGACCTCGAGATTCGAAAGCGGACGGACGGCCTCAAGTCGCTTGACGATGTTCTCCGCGCGATCACGGCGCGCGGCGGCAACGTGGCTTTACGCTGGGATCTGGCGCAGCTTTTCGCGGTTTCAGAAAATGCCACTGGCACGACCGTGTTGCGGGAGATCTACGACGACTGGTCCGGTCGCGCGGTCAGTCCCGACCTCGATGCGCTGTGGACGTCGCTGGGAGTCCGGCCGGAAAAGTCCGATCGCATCCGCTTCGATGACGAGGCGCCCCTCGCCCCGATCCGCCGCGACCTGACCGCGAAGTTCCCGGTCCCCGCACTCGCGGCCACGCGGCCGTAGGTTCCGAGGTTCGCCGGGCAGCCACAAGGATCCGCAAGGAGGCCGCCCCTACGATTCTGCGGCGCGAGTTAGTTAGCGCAGATCGGGAGCGGTCTCTGCGGTTCGGACGTACAGGATGAGGTCCACCACACCTCGCATGTTGTAAGGACCCAGACGCAGGTACTGGCCTGCGGCTTTGTTCGCCATCTGCGCGTCCTGGGTCACTGACACCACATACATGTCCACATTAACCTCGGGCTTGAACTCGCCCCAGTAGCCGGTCTTCGAGTAGTCGCGCAGGTACCAGGCCATCGGCCAGTTCTCGGGTGCGAAGACGGCGATGCCGGTCTCTTTTCCGGCAAGGCCTTTCGCTTTCTCTTCGATCAGACGGATGAGATCGAGGAAGGACCGCTGGGTGTGCGCGTAGATGTAGGGGTGAGTTTCGTCGTCGTAGGTCTTCGTTTCGAGGTCCTGGCTCTTCACCAGGGAGTAACCCGCACCCGCGGTCAGAAGCAGAGCCGCCACGGGTGTGAGAGAAATCCGGCCGGCGAGAAATCGCACCCGCGAAATCTCATACAGCAGATAGCCCGCACCGATGCTGAGGGGCAGAAGCATGTTGAGGCCCAGCCACGGGGTTTTGTACTTCACCACCGAATAGGCGAAGAAGAGCAGCAGGGCCCACACCGCGGCCATCACGGCCACGAAAGATCGCCTCAGGATCACGGCCAGGAAAATTCCGGCAAAGCCCGCGTACAAAAGGACGGGGTCGGCTTCGTGCAGCCAGAGGAAGTGCTGGTTCCACGGATTCTCGTGATCGCGGACCGCGGTCTTCGTCCAGAAAGCAAACGTCCGGAACGCATCGACCACTCCCATCGGATTCCTGAAGAATGACGAGTACAAAAGGCCGGCCGTAGCGGCGAACACCAGGACCGCGTGCATCAGATTCTCGGCGTGTTCCCGGCAGTAGGGCCCGAATGTCCGCAAGACGGCGAGCGGGGAAAGGCCCTCTACAAGCCAGGCCGCAACGAGCGCCCCCGCGATGATTGCCCCCACCGACACGAACGCCGTCTCCTTGGTCGCGAAAAGAAGGGCGAGCGAGAAGCCGGTGGCCAGAAAGCGCCAGCGTTGACGCTGGTCGCGGCGAGGGGCTGAGACCACGGCGCCCAGAGTGAAGGCCGCGAAAAGAGCTTCGTGGATGAAGTAGCGCGAGTAAAAGACCGCACCGGGGGACGTGGCGAGAAGGCCCATCGCGCCGAACCCGAACATCGCTCCCGTGGGCCCGAGCAGCCGCCACAGCAGGAAGACCGTGAACGTCCCGAAAGCCGCGGTGGTGCCACGTAGCGCCGCATCCGAAAGTCCCAGGATCGCCGTGACCGGCAGAGTCAGGTAGTAAAGAGTCGGACCGTGGTAGTTGCTCGGGTCGTACTTGAAGCCTCCCTCACGCAGCAGGCGCGCGAGAAAAAAGCCGTTCACGCCCTCGTCGTGATGAAAGGGGCGAAGGCTGAGGTCCTGGAAACGCAGGGCCATGGCCAGCAGCAGGAGGCCGAGGGCGATGATCTGGTTCTTCGAGAGAGGCTTCATCGGACGCGAAGCAGACGATAGGGCGATTCGACCAGGGATGGAAGTCCCGCCATGGCCTCGGGGCGAGAGATCAGAGCCCACTCCGCCGGAGTCACCGCGATGGCGTTGATTTTCGGAAAGCGGCCGGCCGGGCCGTCTCGGGGCTGGGGTTCGCCGCGGAACACCGCTTCGGCCACCGGTTTTCGCGCGAGATAGTCGAGACCGTGAGACCAGAGGTGGCCCTCGTAGCCCATGAAGACGCGGCGGCCGGAGAGCAGCGCTCCATGATTGTGAGTGGGCGCGGTCAGGATGGTGTCGGTGGGTGCGGTCGTTTCGCGAACGCGTGCGCCGAACGCAACGTCCGCGTGGCTGAAGATCTGATACTCGCCGCCCGAAAGGGCCACCTTGGAGACGTCGAGGGCGCCCGAGAGGGTGGCGCCGATCAGCGAGGCAATAGCCGCGGCTCGACCCGCGCGTCCCCGGCCCCACAGGAAACCGAGAGCGAGGGCGGCGAAGGGCGCCAGGCCCGCGTGGGCGGGAGCGAGGAACTTCATGTTGTCCCAGATCCAAGGGGCCAGGCGGAAGAGATTGGCTGCGATGAACAGGGTCGCGAATGGCAGGGCAAGAAACCGAAGCGAGGGTGCGGCTCGCGCGATTCCAAAGATGACCAGGGGCAGAAACAGACCCGCGTTGGTCAGCCAGTATCGAAGGGGCAAAGTGGCGCCACCGTCAAAGCCCGGCTGCCAGGCGAAGAACTGGCCGCTGGAGAGAGAGTTGTGGGTGAACATGAAGAGAATGGCCGGGGCCGCGAGGGGAATGACGCCGCGCGCGAAGGCCGGAACCGCGGCCCGGAGGCTGACCCGCGTGGCCAGAAACGTCGCGCAGAGTCCGAGGACGACGAACGAATGGGAATGGACGAGGGGCAGAAGGGAACCGAGGATCCCCGCGCGCAGCCAGAGCTTTCCGACCATCCCCGGCTCGGCCTTCCGGCTTTCCACGAGGAAGGCGAGGGCGAAGAAGAGCAGGGGCCAGCCGAAGAGGATGGAACGTTGGGGCACGAAGAGCGTGGTGATGAAGTTCGCGTAGCGCACGCCCCGGTCGTGGATGGTGAGATCGGGCCCGGTGGTCCACCATGAATTGAGGGCCTGCGCGTCGGTGAGGGCCAGGAACCCGAGCCCGCCGGAGAAGAAGGTGAGGGCGGCGGCGGTGCGGCCGAGTGCTCGCGAACCCGTCACCGCTTCGCCGAACCGGACGAGGGCCACGGGCACGCTCAGTCCGAGGATCAGGGTCGGCCAAAGGAAGGCGTCACGCCACGTGCCGCCCACGGCCACCATCATTCCCGAGATCAGGTCGCAGAAGAACGGGTAGGTGAGGGGCACGCCGCCGAGTTCGGGATGGTCGGGAGGGAAGTTGTCGGCGTAGGCGAAGCCCGCGGCGATCGCCATGTGGAAGGGGAGATCACCGAAATTGTGGCGGTCTCCGGTGGCGATGCCCGACTCGTTCTCGAAGAGCGTTCGATCGGCGAGGCGGGCGACCACAAGGCTGGTCAAGAGGCACAAGACGATGACGCCTTTGGTCGGTCGCGACCCTCCGGCTCTCGATCTCCACACCGCGCCGGGAGCTTCGCCCAGGACGAAACCCACTGCGGCGGTGGCGAGGGCTGCGCCCACGACGGTCAGGGGCGATAATCCGAAGGCGGATCCAAGGACGAAACCGAAACCTGCGAAAAGAGCGAGGCCCACCGCGGCCCCCAGGGCCAGGGCCTCCGCCGGTCGGGTGGAAAGCGGGTCTAGCTTTCGAGCGAGCAGCGTGCCCGCGGCACACACCCACAGCAACAGAAGAAGAGCGACCACGTCGACGAAGCGATTCCTTCGCTAAACCATCGCGGTTTTACGAACGCGGTCTCGATTGGCTCGGAAGAAAGTGACGATCACACCCAGGTAGCTTTCCATCTTCGGGCACGAGAGCCCGAGGGTCAGGAGGTCGGCCTTGGCCTGCGAGGCGTCGTAACGGCACTTGTGACCGAAGTAGGCGATGGATTCGGGGATGAGGCCCACGGCTCGTTGGACCAGCGGAATCGACACCGCGGCTCGGACGAAGCTGAGGGGGAGGGGCACGTAGAGATACGACCGGCCAAGGGCCTTTGCGAGCTGTCGTGCAAAGGATCGGACATCCATGCCTTCGGGATCGGTGAGGTTGTAGGTTCGCCCGAGGCTCAGCTCCGAGGCTGAAAGGCGCGCCAGGCCTTCGATCACGTAGTCGACGGGAACCACGTTCATGGTGGCGTCGCGTGGTCCGTCGAGGAAAACCAGAGGGATCCGCTCCATGGCTTCCAACACCGCATACGGTCCGTCGAACTTGGCGGTTTCACCGGTGCGGGAGTCGCCCCACACCACACCCGGGCGATACACGCTGAAGGGCAGGCCACTTTTCGCCACATCCTTCTCGGATTCGAACTTCGTCGATTCGTAGTGATTCTTGAAGGTCTGGCCGCGGTCGAGGTCGGTCTCGCGGAACACACCTTCGAAGTTTCCCGACACGTAGGCGGTGGAGACGTGATGGAAACGCGAGAAGTGAGGCGCCGCTTTCGCGAGGGCGATCATGTGCCGCGTGCCCAGAACATTCACCTTGTGCGCGAATTCGGCGCTGACCGCGAGGTCGTAGACCGCGGCGAGGTGGAAAATCGAATCCAGGCGGGTCAGCAGACTTTCCCGCCGTGTGGGGTCGATGCCGAGGCCGTCGAGAGTGATGTCGCCTTCGATCAGACCCGCGCGATCGGGCGGTATGCCGAGGCGCTCGAGCCCGGCTCGCGCCTGTTCCTTGAACCGGCTTTGCACGAGACACAGAAATTCGGTGCGCGGGTGGAGTTCGACCAGTCTCGGCAGAAGCCTCTCGCCGATAAATCCAGGGAAACCCGTGATGAGAGCAATGGGCGAGGTCTGGGTCACGCCGCGGAGTCTACAGATAGGATCCTCCAAATGGCCTGGAAGGAGGGCCACAACATGCTGAATGATTTCAAAGCGTTTTTGCAACGGGGAAACGTGGTCGAACTGGCGGTAGCGGTGGTGGTGGGCGGGGCTTTCGGGAAGATCGTCACTTCGCTCGTCGACGACATGGTGATGCCGCTCGTGGGCGTGATCCTCGGAGGCGTGAACTTCAAGGATGTGGTCCTTCAAGTGGGTGGGTCGACCTTCAAGTACGGGAACTTCATCCAGACCTCTTTCGACTTCTTCGTAATCGCCCTGGTGGTCTTTGTCCTCGTTCGTTCCTACGAGCGGTTGCGCGGGGTTCCGCCCAGGGCGGAGTAGCGAAAAGACGGTCGCGGTCCTTCTAAGCCTCGCGGGGTTTGCTACGCTCGGTCGCTTTGAAACGACCGAGCGCTGGGGAATGGGGAGGGGCTTTCGCCCTCTTCACTCTGCTGACCGTGGCCATGACCTGGCCGTTCGCCGCGCGTCTTTCGATCATCGACGCGGGCGATGCAGCGTTTTTCGCCTGGGCCATCGGATGGCAGACGCAGGCGATTAACGCCGACCCCGCTTCGCTCCCACACGGAAACTTTTACGCTCCGAGCCGGTACACCTTCTTTATGGATGAACCGGTTCTGGGCACCGGGCTCCTCGTCCTTCCGCTTTCCTGGTTCACGGACGACGCCATCTTCCTGTTCAACATCGCTCGACTGCTGACCTTCATTCTCACCGGCGTGTTTACCTGGCGTCTGGCCCGCGATCTGGATGTGGGTCCGGGACCCGCTCTAGCCGCCGGTGCGTTCTTTGCTTTCGCCCCGATTCGCGTGGACCAGGTCTCCCATCTCTCCACCCTGGGGACACAGTGGATTCCCCTGGTGTTTCTCTTTGCTCGGAGATTCTGCGAGGCCCCGAGCGTCATCGACGCCGTTCGCACTGGATTGTTCTTCGCTCTTTCGTTCCTCGCCTGCGGCTATCACGGCCTTTTCTTCGCGGTGCTCCTGCCGGTCTCCCTCATTCCCTATTTGTTCGCGGGCCAGGCGCGGTCGATTCTGGCCAGGGGAAGCCTGGCGGTGGTCACAGCCACGGTCTTTCTCTATCCCCTCTACTCGCTCAGTCGGGAGGCCCTTGGTCCGCTCGCTTTCGTGCGCTCGACCGCCGACACGTTGAAGTACGCGGCCTCGATCGAGACGTTCTTCGCGGCCAACCGCTGGAACCGGGTCTGGGGCGGCCTGAGCGAAGACTTTCGTGGCGACCCGAGCAATCTGTTCGCGGGCGTCGTCGTGCTCGGGCTCGCCGCTTTCGCGGCCTTTCGATTCCGCGCGATCATCCCCGCCGAAGGCCGTCGATTCGCGTTCGTCATCCTTGTGTTAGGTGTGACCGCGGCACTGCTGGCCCTCGGCCCGGAGATTCGTTTTCGTGGCCTCTCGCTCGGCCCGGGGCCCTTTGCTCTCCTCCGCGACCACGTGCCCGTGTTCTCGAACATCCGGGCCACCAGCCGGGCGGGAATCTTCCTCGCCTTCGCGCTCGCGATCCTCGCGGGCTACGCGCTTGCCTCGTTTCGCCGACCGGGGGTCGCCGCGATGATCGCCGGGTGTCTCTTCCTCGCGGAAGCGCGGATCGCTCCCATCGACACACCGTCGTGGACCAACGTGATCGATTCGCGGGAGCCGGCGCCCCCGGTGTACCTCTGGCTCAAGAATCAGCCCCGGGGTACGGTGATCGCCGAGCTTCCGGCACGCGACGCCGCCGACTACGCGCGTCCGGCCTTCCACGACAGCATCTACATGGTCTGGTCCACCCTCCACCTCCAGACGCTGGTGAACGGATTCGCCGGAGCCGAGACGCCGCTGATTCGGAGGTTTCGCGCCACCGCCCCGTCATTCCCGGACGAAGAAGCGCTGGAGGTGCTGAGAGAAGCGGGGACGCGCTATGTCGTGGTCCATCTGCGTGGCTACGGCCCCAATCTAAGAGCCGGCCTCGAGACGCGAGCGGCTGCCCTAAAGTCACGGCTTCGAGAGGTCACGCGCTTCGTGAACCCCGCACGGCCCGATGTCGACATCGACGTCGTCTATGAACTGATCGGCGAGTAGAAGGGCGGGGATGCGGACGCGTGAGTCGCCGCCAGCGTCGGTATCAATTCGGTGTCGCGCGCTCGACCGCATTTCCGTACGAACCTCCCTCAGCGACCGCTGGATACCGGTGGCTGAGTCCATTGAACGCTTTTGGTCGAGCGCGCAACCTGCCCTTGGGGGCGCGAGGCCCGGCCTTGGGCCGCAAGCCACCGCAGCCCTTGTGGGCCGCAAGGATAGGCGGGTGAGGGATCGA
>CAZFQH010000187.1:0-7900 GCA_964520805.1 uncultured Acidobacteriota bacterium
CGCGGAGACCGCACGGTTGTCCGCACCCGTCGCCAGGGAAGATTCGCGACCGCCTTTCTCGTGAATGGGGGTCGCCAGAGCCTCGCGCTGAGCCCGCGATCGGACCGCGCGGTAGCCCACGATCCGGCGGCGCAAACCGGGCCCGGCCGGCCGGGCCGCCGGGCCACCAAGGGGAACGAGGCAGGGAGCGCTTCGCGCAAAGGGCTCGAAGCGGCCGGACGGAGAAGTCATCCCGATCTCGGCAATATAGGAAGGACCACCAGCCACTTTTAGATATCGGGATCGCGTCCGCTTGGTCAAATGGAAGACGCGGGTCGGCCCTCCGGCCTGAATCAGGCGCAAGGTGAGGCTGGAAACGGCATAGCCGCGGCGGCCCAGCCGGCCCTTGAGCCCCTCGATGGTGGAGGGATTCATGTCCCAGGCCGCGAACAGGGTGGTGGGATCCCGCACCAGAAGCAGCAGGTGGTTCTCGCCGTAGCTTGTTGGCAAGGTCCGGTGAGGTCCGGGTTTGGGCCCCGGGGTTTCAATTCGGAATCGTGAGGCCTCGACATTCAACTGGGCGTCGGACACGGAGCGTTCGCGGGCAATGATGGGGGCCGCGGGAGAAGACAGAGGAGCCGGGGCCGCGGAAACCGCGGAGGCGGCTTCGATCCTGCGCGAAGCGGGCGGCTTGCGCGCGCGACCGGACTTGCTGGTCGGAGGCTTGGCCTTTCGTTTCGCGGCAGCCTTCACGGGTTGTTTCGCTTCCGCCTTTCGAGGAGGTCCGTCCACGCTTTTCGCCTTGGGCATGGCGAAGTATCACAAGGCTGATCCCGAGACGCAAAGGGGCCATCCACTTATACTCCACCGACCCCTCGAATCATGGCCAAGACTGAAGTTGATTTTTTGACCCGGAGCGATCTCTTCGCCAATCAGGCTCCTGTGGTTCTCGACGCCGTCGTGTCGCAGGGCACCTTCGAAATCTTCGGACCCGGTGCCGTTGTGTTCAGCCAAGGCGAACCCGGAGACCGCCTCTACGTCATCAAATCCGGAGTTCTCGAGGTCGTCACGCAACCGGTCGACAACACTCCAACGGTGACCGTGGCGTTCCTGGGCGTGGGCGAAATCGTGGGAGAACTTGCGCTGCTTACGGGTTCGCCGCGAAGCGCCACCATCCGTTGTCCGGAAAACGCCGAGTTGTTCCGGCTGGACAAAGCGGTGTTCGACGATCTCATGGCTTCCCTGCCCGGCATGGCGCGGTCCATGTGCGAAGTCATCGCTCGGCGCCTGGAGGCCACCACGCTGAAGTCGCGCCGCGCCGAAACCAAACAACTTTCGGGCAACCTCCAGTTCTTCGACCTCGCCACCGTGATCCAGACTCTCATCGGGTCGCATCAAACCGGTTCTCTGGTGGTCAGTTCGCCCGAACACGAGCGGGTTTCGGAGATCGTCTTCTTCAAGGGCAACATCGTGCGCGCCTTGTTCCAGCAGCTCAAGGGCGACGATGCGGTGTTCCAGCTGTTCCAGTCCAAGCCGGAGGGGGAGTTTGCTTTCACCAGCCGCGAGGTCGAGGAGCAGCAGCGCACCGACATCACGCTCCCCGGCATCTCGTTGCTGATGGAATCGGTTCGAATGTCCGACGAACTGCCCATCCTGCAAGAACGGCTTGCCGATCGCCAGAAGGTCTACAAACCCAACGTGACCGAGTTGGTGTGGAACGACCCCGAGGGCGAACCGGCGGCGCGGGATGTTTTCAAACTCCTGCTGAAAGGCGCTTCGATCGAAGACCTCGAGAAGGGTTCCGGGCGCTGTTCTTATTGGGTCTACAAAGTGATTCTGACCCTTCAGACCGCGAAGCAACTGGAGTAGGGCGCTTCTGAACCCTGGGCGACCGCCACTCCTTTCGGGGACGTCGTGACCCCGCGTCCCAATCCCGGCATCGTCATCGCCGACGTTGTTATCGCCGGCGCCGGCATCGTCGGCCTTTCCGCTGCCTGCGATCTGGCACGCCGGGGGGTTGCCTGCATGGTGCTGGACCGCGGGAAAGCGGGACGAGAGGCGAGCTTCGCGGCGGGCGGGATTCTCTCGCCCCAGGCTGAAACAGGGCCCGACTCGCCCCTCCTTCCCCTCGCCCTGCTGGCCCGGGATCGTCATATCCACCTCGCCGAAGAACTGCTCGGCCTCACCGGTATCGCGGTAGAACATCATCGCTACGGTGTCTTGTCCCTCGCCTTCTCCGAAGCCGAGGAGGCTGAGCTTTCAGTCTTGACCGAAGCCCAGCGTCGACTGGGGCTGCGCGCGGAGATGGTGTCGCGCTCTGGAATCGCCCGCCTCGAACCCGCCACGAATGTCGAGGCTCGGGCCGCCGCCCTCTTTCCCGACGACCATCGGGTCGACAATCGACGGCTGCTGGAAGCCCTGCGGGTGCTGGCGCTGAGCCGCGGAGTTGAGATTCGCGAATACACCGCGCTGCGCGGCCTGGAGATCGAAGACAACCGTCTGGTCGCGGTCAGGACCGATCAGGACCGGATCGAGACTCGAACCATGATCAACGCGCTCGGCGCCTGGGCCGGGCAACTCGAAAGCTCCGGCCGGGCCATCCCGGTTCGCCCGGTGAAGGGACACATGATGTCCCTCGCCGACGGCCCCTCGATGCAGCACGTCGTCTACGGCAACCACGGGTACATCGTGCCGAGAAGTGACGGCCGACTCATCGTGGGAAGCACGATGGAAGAGGCGGGTTTCGATAGTCGCATCACCACCGAGGGGATCGCTCACATCATCGGCATCGCGACTTCAATCGCCCCCGGAACGAAGAAAGCCTCGATTGCCGAGACCTGGGTCGGCTTCAGGCCCGCGACGCCGGACGGGTTGCCGATCATCGGAAAGGGATCGGCCGAAGGCGTGATCGTGGCCGGAGGTTTGTTCCGAAATGGGATTCTGCTCGGCCCCCTGGTCGGCGAAATCGCGGCCGCACTCGCCTGCGGTGAGCGTCCGCCCTACGACCTCAGCCCCTTCGACCCCGGGCGCTTCGTCACGAAGTAAAGAGGAGCCGACGCTCGCGCGGGGGGTCTCCCTACCGTGCCCGAGCCCTCCTCATGTCTACGCCGCGATTGAGCGCCCGAGATCCTTCGGCTTCGCGCCCATGGCAAGGAGCGATCTGAAAAGAAGGTCGATCGACACCGAAGCGTCGCCCTGTTCCATCTTGGCGATGCGCGACTGGCTCGATCCGATGAGGACAGCCAACTCTTGCTGAGAGATCTTCCTCTTCGAACGCCGCTTCTTCAGCTCATCGGCAAGCTTTAGCCTCAGTTCGATGAAGTAACTCTCTTCAGGAGACAGGCCCAGAAACTCCGCGGCCGACCCTGAGCGCCAGCCCTTCGCCTTGAGCCCTGCGATCCGTGCTTTACTCATCCATAGATCGTTGTCGGCTTAGCCATGCCGCACCCAGCGGACCATCTCCGGGAAGTTGGGCGGCTTCCCGTACATCAGGATCCCCACGCGGTAGATACGGGCCGCGATCCAGATGACGATGGCGATGGTGAGGCTCGTCAGCACGACCGAGAGAGCGATCTGCCAGACCGGCGGCATGAGAACGCTCATTCGCAGGAACATCAGGATCGGAGTCATGAACGGGATCAAGGAGAGCACCACCGACAAGGTCGAATCGGGAGCGCGCATAACCAGCGGCCAGCAGACCATGGCCATGATGATCGGGAGCATCACCGGGAAGATGAAGTTCTGGGCCTCTTGAATCGTGTTCACGGCGGCGCCGATCGCCGCATAGAGCGAGGCGTAGAGAAAGAAACCGAGCAGAAAGAAGATCGGGAAAGCCGCAATCAGAACCGGGTTGATCTCGGGCAGGTCGAGGCCGGACAGAAAAGCGAGTGAGCCCGAAGCCGCGGAGACCCCGACAAGAGCGAGGATCCAGAGGCCGAACTGCAGCAGACCCGCGCCGCCGACGCCCACGAGTTTCCCGAAGAGGAGATTCCTTGGTGTGGTGGACGACACGATCACTTCCACCACGCGATTCGACTTCTCCTCGATCACCCCGGTCATCACCACCTGGCCCCACATCAACGTCCCGATGTAGATCATCATCACCAGGATGAGCGAGAGGAAGAACGAAACTCCGCGGTCCTCCTGCTCCCCTTTATCGCTGACCCGGAGACGCTTGAGGTCGAGGGGTTTGGTCAGAGCGGCCACGTGGGCGGGGTCGATGCCGGCGGCGCTGATCCGCTTTCCGAAAACCGCCTTCTCGATGGCGCGATCGACGGCGCGAATGCCCTCGAAATCGGTGACGCTCTTCGCGTAGTACTCGGCCTTCGACTCCGTGAGGACAGCGGGCGGGAGAACGACATAGGCGTCAAGAGTGCCATTCAGCACCGCTTGCTTCGCCGCTTCCCGCTGGGCCGTGAGATCGGCACCTTGCGGAGGCTTGATCACGAACTGGGTGGTCCCCCGGTTCCTCGAACGGCCGAGATTGTCGGTCTCTTCCCCGCTCTCCGGGCCGCCGCGCAGACTCTCCTCGACCAGGGCGCGGAGGGACCCTTCGACATCGATGACAGTGATGGAAACCGACTTCGCGAGCTTGCTCGCCATCATGGCGGGAACAATCATGATCCCGCCCATAAAAATGGGCCCCAGGATGGTGCCGATGACGAAGGCCTTGGTGCGGACTCTCTCAGTGAACTCGCGTTTGGCGATGACCAGAATGTCGCTCATGCCCGCACCTCGGTGACCTGTTCGATGAAGATGTCGTGGAGCGAGGGTTGGACCACTTCGAACTTCATGATCCTGAGCTTGTCGCTCGCCGCCCGCAGAATGGTTTGGGGGTCGCCACCCGGCCCCAGCTTCAACTCGGCGTACTGGCCCATCTCGTTCACCGCGGCGACGCCCGGAAGCGTCTTCAGAAAAGAGCCATCGCCTTCGAACGCGAGGTTGACCGTGTTCTTGCCGTAGCTCGCCTTGATGTCGGCGACCCGGCCATCCAGGATCTTCTCGCCTTTGTTGATGAGCGCAACACGGTCGCACATCTGCTCCACGGTCGCCATCTGATGCGAACTGACGATCAGGGTCTTGCCGGCGCGCGAGAGTTCGATCATGGCATCGCGCATGACATTGGTGCCCACGGGATCGAGGCCGCTCATGGGCTCGTCGAGAATCAGGATGTCGGGATCATGGAGCAGAGTCTGGATGAACTGGACTTTCTGCTGCATCCCTTTCGAGAGTTCGTTCGCTTTCTTCTTCTCCCAACCAGAAAGCCCCAGCTTCTCAAGCCACGGAATCATCCGTTTCTTCGACTCTGAGGGCTTCACGCCCTTGAGTTCGGCCATGAAGACCAGCAGCTCTTCGACGATCATCTTCTGGTAAAGGCCGCGCTCCTCCGGCATATAGCCGATGCGGTTGCGGAGAGGCTTGTCGGCTTTCTGCCCCAGGATGAGGACTTCGCCGGTGTCGGGGCCAATGATGTCCATGGCCATTCGAATCGACGTGGTTTTGCCGGCTCCGTTCGGCCCCAGCAGGCCAAACACCGAGCCTTTCGGGACTTCGAGGTCGAGTCCCTTCACCGCCACATGGCCCTGGTAGGCCTTGCGGACGTTCTTCAACTGGAGAGCATGGGTCATGTTCGGGGGACACCTTCGGTTCAAACTATAGAACGACGGACAGAGGCGTTTGTTCCATCGTACTCTGCCTTCTTAGGGGCGCAAGCGGGCCGCGACCGCTAAAATACCGTCACCCCATGAGCGCTCCTGCCATTCGTGTCCGTTTCGCCCCGTCGCCGACCGGGTATCTCCACATTGGTGGCGGCCGCACCGCGCTCTTCAACTGGCTGTATGTGAAAAAGTACGGCGGCACTTTTATCCTGAGGATCGAAGACACCGACAAAGAGCGGTCCACGGACGACAACACGAAGAGCATCCTCGAGGGGCTGAAGTGGCTGGGGCTCGAATGGGACGAAGGGCCATTCCTCCAAAGCGACGGCGTCGAGCGTCACCAGCAGGTGGCGGCTGAACTGCTGGCCGCGGGCAAGGCCTACCGGTCGTTCGCCACCGCCGCGGAAATGGAGGCGCAGCGTAAACAGGCGGATGCCGAGAAGCGCCCCTGGCAGCGGGACCGGCCCTCACGGCTCCTGTCGAAGGAGGAATCCGACGCCCGGGCGGCCGCGGGGGAGCCCTTCACCGTGCGCTTTCTGGTGCCTGAGGGTGAAGGCGCCACCGTCTTTGAGGACAAGGTTTACGGCACTCAGGAGCGGAAGCACAAAGACACCGAAGACTTCGCTCTGCTTCGCCCGGATGGCTCGCCCCTCTACAACTTCGTGGTGGTCTGCGACGACATCCACATGACGATCTCCCACGTCATCCGCGGACAGGATCACCTCTCGAACACTCACAAACAGATCCTGCTCTACGAGGCCCTCGGAAAGAAGCCGCCGGAGTTCGCGCACCTTCCCCTGATCAACGCGCCCGACCGGGCGAAACTGTCCAAGCGGAAACACGGTGAGGTGGTTTCAGTCACCACCTATCGGGACAAGGGCTTCATTCCTGAAGCTTTCCGCAACTTCCTCGCTCTCATCGGCTGGTCATCGGGAACCGACAAGGAGTTTTTCACCACCCCCGAACTCATCGAGGCGTTCTCGCTCAGCGGTGTCTCGCGCGGCAATGCGATCGTGAATTTTTCAGAGAGCGACCCTCGACAATGGACGGACCGCAAGGCGCTTCATCTGAACGCCGAGCACATGAACAAGATGCAGATAGATTCCCTGCTTCCCATGGTCGAGGCCGAACTCAAATCAACCGGGCTTTGGGACGAGGCGTGGGCAGAGGGCTGGAACCGGCATGACTGGTTTCGAAAGACCGTCGATCTGCTGCGTCCGCGCTTCATCACTCTCAAGGATTTCTCGTTGATGGGCCGAGCCTTCTTCGACAATACCTTCGGGGTCGACCCCGCCGCGGTCGAGAAGAACGTCGACAAGGATCCTGGCCTCAGGAAGTGGCTGGTCGAGCTTTCGGACCGCTTCAAGTCGGTGCCCACTTTCAACAAAGAGACCGCCGAGACCGAGTTGCGCAAACTTGCGGACGAACTTGGAATCAAGGCCGGCCTTCTGATCAACGGCTCCCGCACGGTCACCACCGGCGTCTCGGTTGGCCCTCCCCTGTTCGATCTGCTCGAATGTCTGGGCCAGGAGAAGGTCGTGGCGCGGCTTTCCCTCGCCGAGTCGTTTGCAAGATGATGGTGTCTTGCCGGAGTTCCCTCTTTGATGTTTGACAGCCCCCGAGCCGCCTTGTAGCCTGATTTCAACGTTCCCGTCACGAGAAAGTCCCCGAAACAACCCAAGATGAGCTTCCAAGGTTCCCTCGCCGAGCTTCCCCTGCCGGACGTAGTTCAGCTGGTCTCGTCCTCCGGAAAGACCGGGTGCTTCCACTTGACCGACGGGGACATCAAGGGACAGATCTACATCCACGAGGGGAAGATCGTGCACGCGCAGGTCGAGGACCTCTCGGGCGAGGAAGCGGTTTATCAGCTCGCGATCTGGAGCAGGGGCGAGTTCTTCTTCGAAACCGGCGCCTCGGTAGCCGCGAACACCATCACTAAGACGAACACCAATCTCCTGATGGAGGCGGCGCGGCGTCTGGATGAGTGGCGCGTACTCCAGAAGAAGGTTCCGTCGATGGACCTCGTCCCCGAGTTCGTCATCCCGGAGGGACGTGAAGGCCAGATCAACCTGAACACTTCGGAATGGCTGATTCTGTCGAAGATCGACGGGCGCCGGTCGATCAAGGCCATCGCGAACGCCTCGAGCCATTCGACATTCGATGCCTGCAAGATCCTGTACGGCCTCATCGCCACCAACCTGATCCGGCTGAAAGAGCCGCCAAGCACTCCCCCGCCGCGGCCGGCGCCCCCGGCTCCCACACCC
>CAZFQH010000188.1:0-6854 GCA_964520805.1 uncultured Acidobacteriota bacterium
GATCGCGCTCATTCCCTATGTGACCGCGGGCTTCCCCGACCTAGGGAAGTCTCTCGACTTCATCGCGGCCGCGGCCGACGCGGGTGCCGACGCGGTCGAGATCGGTCTGCCTTTCTCGGACCCGGTGGCGGACGGGCCGACGATCCAGTTCGCCGCCCACGAGGCTCTTCAAAACGGTTTCAAGACCCGAACTTTTCTCGAAGCCCTCGCCGCCCGCCCCCGTCCCTGCCCGTTGATCCTGATGACGTATTTGAATCCCCTGCTTGCTCTCGGCCCCGGCGCCTTTCGTCTCCTCGCCGCGGCCGGACTCTGCGCCGTCGTGGTCCCGGATTTGCCGGAGGAAGAAGCCGCCGAAGTCATCGAGGAAGGCGCTCGATCCGGTATTGACGTCGTTCTCCTGGTGGCGCCTACGAGTTCGGACGAGCGTCTCCGCCGCATCGGGGCATTGTCGAGGGGCTTCGTCTACGTGGTGGGGGTTGTCGGAACCACGGGGGCGAGACGAGAGGCCGACCCGCAGCTTCCACAGATCCTGAACCGCGTCCGCTCCACCACACCCCTGCCGCTCGTGGCCGGTTTCGGCCTTTCCGACCCGTCGCATATCGAAGCCATTACCGCCTCGGCCGACGGCGCCATCGTCGGCAGTCGTCTCGTCGATGCCATTCGCGGGGGAGAAGATTTTGCCGCACTCATTCGTTCCTTCAAACAAGCCACACGGAGAACTCGATGTTGATCCTCATGAAACCCGCAACGACCCCAGAGGTGGTCGCCCGCGTCTGCGCCGCCGTTTCCGAACTGGGCCTCGTGCCCCATCCCATCCCCGGAGCCACGCGGGTCGCGATCGGCGTCACCGGGAACACCGGCCCGGTCGATGAAACCCCGATTCGCGGCCTGCCCGGCGTGGTGGATGTGATTCGCGTAACCAAGCCCTACAAGCTCACGAGCCGTGAGATGAAGCCCGACGACACCGTGGTGGTGGTTGGCGGTGTTCGTATCGGCGAGCAGAGGCCCGTAGTCATCGCCGGCCCTTGTTCGGTCGAGACTCGCGAACAGACCATTGAGACCGCCCGTCGGGTAAAAGCGGGCGGCGCTCATCTCCTGCGCGGGGGCGCTTTCAAACCGCGCACCTCGCCCTATACGTTCCAGGGCCTGGCGGAGAAGGGGCTCGAGATCCTCGCCGAAGCGCGCGACCTCACGGGTCTGCCCCTGGTCACCGAAGTGATCGGCGTGGAGGTCTTTGAAGCGGTGGAAGCGGTCACCGACATTCTTCAGATCGGGGCTCGCAACATGCAGAACTATCCGCTCCTGCGCCGTGCCGGGAAAAGTGCCAAGCCGGTTCTCCTGAAACGAGGGCAGTCGGCCACCCTCGAGGAGTTCCTGCTCGCCGCCGAATACCTGCTCGCGGAAGGAAACCGGAACGTCATCCTGTGCGAGCGGGGGATTCGCACCTTCTCCGACCACTCGCGCTACACCCTCGACATCAACATCGTGCCCGAACTCAAGAGCCTCACGCATCTGCCGGTTCTCGTTGACCCTTCCCACGCCTCCGGTAAACGAGAGATGGTGGTGCCGCTCGCCCGGGCCGCCTTCGCCGCGGGGGCCGATGGGGTAATCGTCGAAGTGCATCCTTATCCCGACAAGGCGCTCTCCGATGGCCGTCAGTCCCTGAACCTGCAGCTCTTCGCCGAGATGATGCGCGGCCTGGAACGCTACGTGCCGGAGGTTGAGCCCGCACCGGCCCTCGTGGCATGAGCATCGCGCACCTGCGTCTTGAAACCGTCACCGAGGCCCTCGGGGCCTTCACCCGCCTCTATGGAGGCGATCCCTACGCCTTTCTATGTGAATCGCTCGGGGATGCGGGTCGCAATCGCTATTCGTTTTTTGGGGGCCGTCCCACGCGGATCCACCGCAGCCATGCGGCGGAAATCACCATCGAACATCTCGACACCGGCGAGACCCTCGAAGGCTCCAAGGACCTGCTCGACTCACTTCGAACCCTCCTCTCCGCGTGCGAACCGCTGCCCGCAACACCGCCCTTCTCGTCGGGCGTGGTTGGCTATCTCGGATACGACGTGGTCCGGCGGTTTGAGCGTCTCGAGGGGTCTCCTCAAGACCCGGAGGGATTGCCCGACAGCATCCTCTTCGTTCCTTCCGAGATCGTGATCGTCGACCATCAGCTGGGTACCACCGACATCGTGGTCCATGGGAGCGAAAACGCTTCGCGATTGGACGTGATTCGCTCCCAGCTTCAAGGTCCGGGGGCCGTTCCTGGGGCGGGAAGCGGGGGCCGCGCCAGCGTTCCCCTTGAACCGCGAACAAAACGCAGCACATTCGAAGCAGGCGTCAATACACTCCTCGAGCACATTCGGGCCGGCGACATCTTTCAGGGGGTTTTATCTCAGAGGTTCGAAACCCCCTTCAACCAGGACCCTCTCGATCTCTATCGCGTCCTGCGCAAAACGAACCCCGCACCCTACATGTACTTCCTCAGGTTCGGTCCCGACCATGCGGTCCTCGGGTCGTCGCCCGAGGTTCTGGTGAGCCTGGACGAAAGACGCGCCCTCACCCGGCCGCTCGCGGGTACAAGGCCTCGAGGCGAAACCGCAGCCGCCGACGAAGCCTTGGCCCTGGACCTCCTTAACGACCCCAAAGAACGCGCCGAGCACGTCATGCTCATAGACCTCGCGCGCAACGATCTGGGGCGGGTGTGCGAGTACGGCTCGGTGCACGTGACCCGCCAGTTCGGGATCGAGCGACACGCCCGTGTCATGCATATCGTGTCCGAGGTCGAAGGCACCTTGCGGTCGGACCGCGACGCCCTCGACCTCTTTCGCGCCACTTTCCCCGCGGGCACCGTAACCGGTGCTCCGAAGATTCGCGCGATGGAGATCCTCGATTCCCTCGAACCGGTTCGGCGCGGCCTGTACGGGGGCGCCATCGGCTATCTCGATGCCTCGGGGAGTATGGATCTGTGCCTCGCCATCCGCACGATTGTGATCCACCGCGGTCGCGCGCTTCTTCAGGCGGGGGCTGGGGTGGTGGCCGACTCGGATCCGGGGCGCGAGTTCGAAGAAACCGTGGCCAAAGCGTCGGCGCTGGTCCGCGCCCTGGAGCATCTGAGCCAATGATCCTGGTCATCGACAACTACGACTCGTTCGTGTTCAACCTGGTTCAGGTGCTGGGAGGCCTCGGCGAGGAGGTACGCGTTTTCCGCAACGACGCCATCGATGTGCAGGGATTGAAGTCACTGCGACCAACCGCACTGGTGTTGTCACCCGGCCCCGGCCGGCCCGAACAAGCCGGGGTCACGATCGAAGCGATAGCACAACTCTCCCCAACCTTGCCGACGCTCGGGGTCTGCCTCGGTCATCAGGCAATCGCCTCCACGTTCGGCGCCCGTGTGGTTCGAGCCGACGCCCCCTTTCATGGCAAGGCCTCCGGCATTGAGCACGATCACAGCGCCCTTTTTGAGGGGATCGACGCTCCCTTCATGGCCGGCCGATATCACTCACTGGTGGCGGATCGCACCGCCCTCCCCGAAGAACTCGTGGTCAGCGCGTGGACGAAGGACGGTACGGTGATGGGTCTCCGCCACGCGGTTCATCCGCTCTTCGGAGTGCAGTTTCACCCTGAGTCGATCCTCACGCCTGTGGGCCCGCGCCTCCTCGCGAACTTCGTCCGCATCGCGTCCAGGAAGCTGTAGGGGCAGGCCTTGTGGTACGAATCGAGACTCAATGAGTTCTAATCTCAAAAACGCATGTCCGATTCTTCCGTGAGCGCGCCTGCGCCCCGTTCCCCTGCGTCCGGGTCCCGGGAGTGGGCCCTTCGCCTTGTCCTGGTGCTGACTTCTCTTGGGCTCGGACTCGGTCTTCTCGAAGCGGGGGCGCGGATTCTTCGTTCGGGCCAACAAGGAGGCAAAGAGGGTCGCGAAGATTCCCTCTATAAGGAATACGACCCGGCCCTGGGGTGGCGAAAGAAGAAGGGGGCGAGCGCTACTTACAGACGTCGTGAGTACACGGTCGAGGTGCGGATGAACTCGCAGGGTCTGCGCGATCCCGAGCGCCCGGTCGAACCCCCGCCGGGGGTGTTCCGCGTCCTGGCCCTCGGCGACTCTTTTGTGGAGGGCTATACCGTCGACCTCGGCCAGACCGTCACCCAACGTCTCGAGGCGCGACTCAACGCGACGGGGTGCCGCGCGGAAGTCATCAACGGCGGCACTTCCGCTTACAGCACGGACCAGGAGTATCTCTTCTACCGGACCGATGGCGTGCGCTATCGGCCTTCACTGGTTCTGCTCTTCTTCTATTGGAACGACGTCATCTACTCCGACCGCCAGGACTATTTCGGAACCCCCAAGCCGGTCTTCGAAATGGGAAGCGGGGAACTCCGTCTCCATCGTTATCCCGTGAAGCAGATCGAAAGGACCGCGCCCTTGCCCACCCCGACCGAAGCGGGCGAAACTTCCTCGGGCTCGGCTCTCCTCGAAATGGTCCGCGAGAGGTTGTGGGTCGGAGCCCCCGACGCCCACGACACCCTCGCCCGTCTGGGATTGTGGAATCCCATACCCGCGGCGACCCCGCGGCTTGAAATGCTCGTCTACGATCATCGCGATCTCGCGACCGTCGAGGATGCCTGGGAGAAAGTGGGCGAAGTGCTGAAGGCCCTCAAGAAGGACGTCGAGGCTCGCGGGTCACGACTGGCCCTTGTTTACGTTCCCGGAAAAATGGAGATCCAGCCCGCGTCGTGGCGCGCGACCCTGAAGCTCTATCGACTTTCGGAGGGTGCCTGGGATCTGAACAAGGTACGAAACAAGCTGAAAGGACTCGGTGAATCGATCGGCGCTCCGGTGATCGATCTTGGCCCCTCTCTCCAGGCCGCGGAGTCAGCGCTTCGCTCCACTCACTTCCTGTTCGACGTGCACTGGAACGCCCGCGGGCACGATGTCGCATCGGGCACGCTTTTCGATTGGATGAAACAATCGGGCTCCGTGCCGGTCGCGTGTGGTGGGCAGTTGAAGGAGATCGTGGCCTCTGGCGACGTGTGGGGTCCCTCTCTCGGCGAGGCGCGTTCAAACAACTGAATCAAGCCTGATTCGAGGCCCCTTCGCCGACTCATTTAGAGCCACCCGTCGCCGCAAAACGCTGGATGCAGACCCGGGGCAAGCTCCTGGTTTAAGGGCTGCGCCCGAAAACGCTGCCCCTTCTGCCGTAAGATCCGGAAACCCTGCGTAGAGTTCGACTGACCGCACCCGCATTGAGCTGATCTGAAACAACCGGGCTCTGCGCGGGAAGACTGAAAGCAAGAATACCGAACAAGCAATACCGAACAAGAATGAAGAGATCAGCGAAGAGAGAGTCGGGCTTCATCATCAGTCTCGAGTTCCTTCTCATCCTCGCCCTTGTGGTCTTCCCGCTCATGCTCGCCTTGATATTGCTGGGCCGAAAGATCACCACCCTCTACCTGAACCAGCTGGCCTTCATCGAGCAGCCGCTGACGCGTCCGGTGGTGTGGGACTCGGCCGGCACCGCAAAGCCTGTCGGCGCGGTCATCGGCTACGACCGGTTCGAGGCACCGTTGATCCTCTACCGCGATGCCAGCACGGGACTGAGTCTCAACACCGTTCAGTACCAGCCGGGGGTCCTGCTCGGGGTCCGACCAAACCGGTTCACGACGCTCTCCAAGGTTTACTACGACGGCGCGAATTGCGCGGGTACGCCTTACGTAAAGTCGAGCACAAACGCCCTGGCGCCGTGGCCCGATGTGGGCTACATAGCGCAGATGCAGGGAATCAACTACGCAGTGGGAAGCGGCAATATCCTCTACCGAACCAGCGTCCCCGTTGTGCCTTTGGGCAGTCTTTTGACCGGCTCCGTCTGGACCTCACTAGACACCGGCGACGAAAGCCCGGCGACCGGCGGCACCTCCTGCGTCGCTCTGCCCGCGGCGTCCGTGGTCAACCTCTTCTTCCTGGCCGACGGTGGCGGGCCGGTGGCAACCGCGGTCACGCCCACGAGCCACAACCTCCGGAGCGGCGACCGAGTGGTGATCGTCTCCACGATTCCAAGCCCGATCACCTACAGCGGGACCTTTGTTGTCACCGTGACGAGTCCGAACACGTTCACCTACAGGCCCCTCGCCGCTTCCACTTTTTCTGTCACCTTGCCCGGTCCCGACATCCGCCTCTTCACGAACACCGCGGCTGCAGTGGGCGTTGAGCCCTATCTGTTCTCCACCACCGCGGTCGCTAACCTGACCACGACCACCAGCAACTTCGTGACCGCAAACGTGAATGTGGTGTCCACCAACACCAACTGGGCGACCATCACCGCGGCCTTCGCCACCCTGACCATCCCCGTTGTCCTGGTGGGATCGAGTGCGCTCACGCCCTTTGTTCCGCCTCTGGCCCTTGCGCCCATCCCCAACGTGACGGCGACTTTCGTCAGGGTGGAGGATCTGGTTGAGGCCACCGTGGTGGCCGATCTCGACAACCCGGCCACCAACTTCACGCGGCCCTTCCGGATTTCCTTCCCGGCTCCGGTCCCGGTGACCGCCGGCGTCGGCACGGGCACCGGAGGTTGATTGGGTGCCGATCTTACGTGGCGCTGCGCTGCGCTTGGGCCGTCCCGTAGTCTTTGCATTCAGATAAGGAGGAATTGGTGCCGCGTGTCCTAGTCGTTCACCCAGAGGCCCCCGTTCGCGCCTCCTTCGAAGAAAGCCTGCGGAACGTGAGCCCCAAGCCGCTCATCGTCGAGTCGGCTCCGTCGCTCGCGGACGGCTTGCGGCGCGCCCGCGCGATCAGCCCGCACGTGGTCTTCCTCGACCTGGCCACCACCGGCGACGGCCTGCTCACGGGCCTG
>CAZFQH010000188.1:6864-7886 GCA_964520805.1 uncultured Acidobacteriota bacterium
ATGCCACGCGCGCGGGCGTCGGAGACTTTATCCCGCTGCCCGCCTCGGAGGTCGAGATCCGAGCCTCCCTCGCCTCGTTTGAGACCCGGGACGAGAGGGCCGCGTCCGAAGGCCGCATTATCGCCTTCTTCTCACAACAGGGAGGGGTGGGGACAACCTCGCTCGCGGTCAACATCGCCCTGCTCATGGCCGGAGCGGATGAGGTCAAGGGAAAGGTGGCGCTGTGCGACGCGGCGGTCCAGTTCGGAGGCGCCGCGTCGTTCCTCGGACTCAACCCGCAGCGTGACATCGCAGACCTGATCCGTGACCCACAGGGAATTGCAGCACTTCCGGCCTGCCTCACCGAGGATCCGGGTTCCGGTCTCAAGTTGTTGGCCGCGCCGCGCGACCCCATCGAGGGCGATCGGATCACTCCCGAGGATCTGACGCGCGTCCTCATCGAACTCAGACGGCGGTTCGCCTGGGTAGTGGTCGATACGCCGCCGACCCTGGACCTGCTCACCCTGTCGGTTCTCGATTCCGCGGACAAGATCTTCGTGGTGACCGAGGCCGTGACTCCCACCATCCTTGGGACCGCGCGGCTGCTCAAGGTCCTTGAGGGCGAGCGGCTGGGAGCCGAGCGCGTGAGGGTAGTGCTCAATCGCTTCAACAGCTTCGAGGGAAATCTCTCCGAGCGGACCGTAGCCGAGCAGTTGGGTCGAGAAGCCGATCACGTGGTGCCCTATGACCGAAGTTTTGTGGTCGCGGCCACCCGGGGCCGTCCCGTCGTTCTCGGGCGTCCCGCCACCTCCCTTGAGGCTGCGCTATCCGCGCTCGGAGAGGACGCGATCAGCCTCACCGATCGGGGTGGGGTGCCTGTCCGATGACTGAGATGGGGTTTCGCGGCCAGCTCGGCCTCAACTGGCGGGCTCGCCGTGGCCACCTGGTGATGCGGGCGACGGCTCGCGCTCCGCAGGATTCGGTCAAGCCGGCCGCGGCCGGGCCTCACCGTCAGCTCAGGCAGCAGATGTTTGAACGCCTCC
>CAZFQH010000189.1:0-7875 GCA_964520805.1 uncultured Acidobacteriota bacterium
TGCAGCAGTGCGCGGCCACGGTCAAAAATGTCTCGATGGAACTTGGCGGCAACGCCCCTTTCATCGTGTTCGAGGACGCCGACCTCGAGGCTGCGATCTCAGGGTTGCTGGCTTCGAAGTATCGCGCGAGCGGCCAGACCTGCGTGTGCGCGAACCGGATCCTGGTTCAAGACGGCGTATACGACGAGTTCGCGGAGCGGCTGACCAAGCGCGTGGCCGCCCTGGTGGTGGGCGACGGTCAGGAGGAGGGGGTCGATCAGGGCCCGCTGATCGACGAGCACGCGGTGAAGAAGGTCGAGGCCCACATCGCGGACGCGCTGTCGAAAGGCGCGAGCGTTCTTACCGGCGGGAAAAGGCACGGTCTGGGCCGCACGTTTTTCGAGCCGACGGTGATCTCAGGCGCTCTGCCGTCGATGCTGGTGGCGCGCGAGGAGACCTTTGGTCCGGTCGCGCCCTTGTTCCGGTTCAAGACCGAGGCCGAGGCGATAGCCCTCGGGAACGACACGGAGTACGGCCTCGCCGCGTACTTCTACACCCGCGATGCGGGCCGCGTGGTTCGGATGAGCGAGGCCCTCGAATATGGGATCGTGGGTGTCAACACCGGCATCATCTCCACCGAAGTAGCCCCCTTCGGCGGGGTCAAGGAATCAGGTGTGGGTCGCGAGGGCTCGCGCCACGGAATCGACGAGTACCTCGAGATGAAGTACGTCTGCCAGGGTGGCTTGTAGCCGGCCGGGGTGCCCCTACGTTCGAGGGGTGAGCATCCGCCATCCGCCGAGGCGAACGATGTCGGGGCACCGGCCTCAGAACGAGATTGTGGTGCCGAGTTCGATCCTGCGCCCTCGAACTTGGCCACAGAAAAGGATTTGCAGGCTATCCAGGAGTTCCCCTGCCAGTCTCGCTCGACCCCTCAAACGAGTCTGCCACGATTCGCTCAATCCGCTGTACCTCGTTGTCGGTGAGCTTGCTTGAATTCATCAGGTCGGCCAGATCCTGCGCGCGGGCGCCTATGAACTCAGGTAGCGGATCGCCAAGATGGTCGCGTTCGCCCAGGAACACGCCATCGGGGCGCAGGCCCGCGTGAACGAACCGCCGGTCCTCGATGAGGACGTTGTGCAGCCGGATGATTTCGTCGAGGGTCAGCCTGTTCTTCCCGGCTTGCAGAACGGCGCGTCCCCATCGTTCGAGGCGGTTGCGGGGCGCGCGCTCGCCTTCAATCTGGAAGCTCGCGCGGCTGTCGGCTAGCAGCAGGAAGCTCGCGGCACGGGCGACCAGGTAGTTGCCGGTGCGGCCCACGGTGTCGCGCGCGCGCGCCGCGAGGCGCCGCACGGGAGCCGCAACGCCCATCTCGTGCACGAGGGCGGCGGCGCCGACCAGGGCACCCACAAGGGGTGCCCCTACGTTCGAGGGTACGCATCCGGTTCCACTCGTCGGGGTGGCGGCGGCGGCGGGTGCCCCTACGTTCGAGAGGGTAAGCAATCGCCACCCGCCGAGGCGAACGATGTCGGGGCACCGGCCTCAGAACGAGAGGGTGGTGCCGAGTTCGATTCTCCGGCCCGGTTCGGTGAGGATCGGCTGGCCGTACAGAAGAGCTGCCCGCCCTCATCGCCCGGCCTAGTGTCGCAGTCCTGGTGCGTCGTGATCTCGGAAACAACGTTTCGCGCCTTCTCGAGGTACGTTTCGGCGTCGTCAAGCCGGCCGGAGCGGTGGAGCAACTCAACTTCGCGATGGCGCTTCTCAAGCCGCTCGCACCGCCGCCGGAGCGATTGAAAGATCGCCTCGGGTGAGGAGGCCAAGCGCCTTTGCAGTACTGTGAGCGCAAAGCCCACTGTGCCCGCCCGCTTGTCATTCTGGAGCGCCTCGGCCCGGTTGAACTCCTCCCGGACGTAGTTCGTGACGTCCTTGTAAAGGCGTGCCTCGGCGTCGGAGAGCTTGAAGGGGACCGTATACGCGATGCGTTCAGGAAAGAGTGGGGTTCCGTCGAACTTCCGCAGGTTTTCTTTCACCATCCGGCGCATCAGGTCCGAGACATCGACCTGGTGAACGCCGTCGCGGAACTTGCCCTCGAAGCGGTCGCCGTCGAGCAGAGCAAGGAAGAGCTGGAAGTCCTCTTCCTTCCCGTTGTGTGGCGTAGCCGTCATGAGGAGGAAGTGCCGAGTGAGGCCGGAGAGAAGTTGGCCCAGCTTGTAGCGCTTCGTGTAGTTCACTTCGCCGCCGAAGAAATTGGCGAACATCTTGTGAGCCTCGTCGCAGACGATCAGGTCGTAGCGACAGTCTGGGGCGGCAAGTTTGCTTTGAACGTCTTCATTGCGTGACAGCTTGTCGAGCCGAGCAATCACCAGGTTGTTCTCGAGGAACCAATTCCCGGTGGCCGCCGCCTCCAGCTTGTCGTTGGTGAGGATGTCGAAGCGCAGGTGAAAGCGACGAAGAAGTTCATCCTGCCACTGCTCGACCAGGCTGCCCGGGCAGACGATGAGGCAGCGTTTGAGGTCTCCCCGGGCTATCAATTCCTTGATTAGCGTCGGCGAGGGTATCGGGCCACTAGCAGGGACCCCGGAGCTTCGTCGTGTGGTGGATCACTTCCACCGAATCAACCGGATCATTCCTGAGGCTCAAGTCGTCCTTGAACTCCCGCCCGAGATGAAAGCGCGGGAAGCCGTGGCGCTCCTTAACCAGCGCGGTTACTCGCAGGCACCGGTAACTCTGAACGGCGAGGTTGTGGGGGCCTTCTCACATCGGTCGTTCGCTCGCAAAGCAGCTGAGTGGACACTGGAGAAGAAGAACGAGGGCGATCCAGGAGACCTGCCCGTAGAGGAATGCCTTGAGCGCCTTGACTATGTAAGGGTAACCGATGAGCTGAAGAAAGTGTTTGATTTCTTGGATCGGGACGATGCCGTCCTGATCGGCGGACCGCAACACCTACAGGGCATCCTAAGTCCGATGGATTTCGTCCGATACCTCCATCGAATCGCTAGCCCCTAGCGGCTCTTGATTTAGAGCTCCCTGAGGAACCGCTTCACGTCGTCGTGTGTCCCGAGGCGCACGAAGGTCAGGAAGCCGTCGGCCAAGGCAAAAATGATGCGCAGATTCAAGCCGATGCGCACTTCCCAGATTCCACTCTTGTGGACCTTTCGCATGCCGAGACCGGCATGGGTGTGCACATCTCCTACGGCCCTGGGGATGGCGAGAACCGCCTCGAACACGCGGTCGCGCTCAGTGGACGTCAGATGGCGAACGTCGCGTTGGAAGTGCTCTGTGAGGACGATCCTCATCAGACGCGAGCGCGCTTGCGCAGAGGCGCCTCGCTCTTGAGCGCGCGAACCGCGGCCGCCGCCGATCGAAACGTCATCGCGGTCTTCCGTTTACGTTCCGCGGCGATACCCTGCCAAAGGCGGTCGGCTTGATCGTCGGAGAGATGGGTGGACACCTCAACGTCCTGCGCGGAAATGGGGACGATGGTGGCCACATGCTTCGACCGACGCATTAGCACGACCTGCTCTCCCCGCGCCGCCGCGTTGATCAGCTCATTCAGCCGAGTCTTGGCTTCGCGGATGGTGACGGCATGCATGAGCGCACTATCGCGCTCCCAAGGAGTCCTTGTCAAGGGACCCTTTTCAGGGTCACACCTCCGTCGCCGGTGGGGCCCTCCTCTGATCATGTCGCTCAAGGCGGGAAGCGTCGGCTTCCAGATCGGCGGCCAGGAATCGGACATCGTCCTTCTCGTCATGAATCAGAAGGGCGTCTTCAACCTGCTCAAGAGCAAATTCACTCCGGGCGCCGATGTCTCGACCGCGGCGCCGAGGTGGCCACGGACCTCCGCATGCGGGCTGAGCTCCTGAGCTATTCGAGGAGCCGCGGTGGGTTAGCTGGAATCTCGCTGGAGGGAGCTTCGCTTCGCCAGGACACCAGGGCGAACGAGGCGATTTACGGCAAACGCGTCGCCCCCCACCAGGCTTCTGAAGGCCGGCCAGGCTATTCCGCCTGCAGCACAGGGGTTCGTTGATGCGATTGAGAGCCTCACTTCTGGCAAGGTGCTTCCGTAGAGGCGCGAGTGCGTTTGCCCCTGGTCCGCGGTGGAAGGGGCGGAAGCGCAGCATGGGGATCCACATGCAGGGCCAGCCGCTCCAGCACCGCCGCGGGCCGAAGTTTGAGAAACGCCGCGTGTGCGGCGACCGACTTCGCGCGGAAACGGGCCGAATCCTGGCGCAAGGCCGCGGCGAAAGAGGGGTCGCGGCGACGGAATCGAGAGGCCTGGGTCGCCAGCCACCTCGACAGCACGATCAGGTCCTGGATATCGCCCAGCGCGCTCTGCAGGGGCTTCAGGCGAATGGCGCGAGCGCTTGCGGTCGAATCCACCTCGGACAGAACCTCGATGGCGTAGCGCAGGCTGCGTACCCGCCGCCGCAAGTCGTGAAGGCGGATTGCATCGTACCGGCGTCCCAGCGCGTTCAGAGCTTCGATGGCGCGCCGTCGCTGCCGCCAGGCCTCGGCTCGGCCGCGACGGATCACCACTTCGACCGGAGTCTCGCCCCGGTGAAGCAGACGGATCAGCAGTCGGTCCAGGTCTCGGGGCCACAGCCTGACGCTTCGGGTGAGGGCCAGGCGCCGATGGCTCTCGGCCAGTCCGGTCACCCGCCGCCGGTAACCGGCGTCGTCCGCGCTGGCGGGAGAGCGCTTGATGAGGAGAGAGCGGCCGACGTCCCGATCACGCGGGCCGGCCAGGGCCTGGGTGGCAACTTGCAGCGCCTTGCGCACCCGCCTCGCAAAACCGCTCTCGCGTTTGCGCAGAAGGGTCCGCAAGGCCGCGCGCAGCGATCGCGCGGCCACTCGAAAATCGTGAACGCCCTCGACCTGGCCGGAAAGTGCCGGTTCGACCAGGGCAAGCACCGCACCCACCCGCGGCTGCAGAATGCTACGTGTTCTCAAGAGCGCGAATCTCCCCGTCGGCCTGCCTCAGACGCAGGGCGAGCGCGCGGGCGAGACCCCCCAGGAACTGCTGACCCAGACGCGGGTGCTTGTCGGCCAGGGCGTCGAAGGCGGCGCGCGTGATCGCAAACACGTCGGTCGGAGTTTCGGCCACCGCACTGGCCGAACGGATGCCGGAATCGAGGAACGCCATGTCGCCGAAGAAGTCTCCTCTACCGAAGGTGGCGGCGTGAAAGGGCTCACGGTCAGCACCGGTCTGGAATGAAATGCGGATGCGTCCACGGCGCACCAGGAGCAGCTCGTCGCCGGTGTCCCCCTGCCCGAAGATCGACTGGCCGGGTTCGTAATGCCGGGCCTCCGACATCTGTTCGAGGTCGCGCAGGGTTTCCGCCTTGCGCCCCTTCAGGAACTCGATGTCGCTGAGATTCAGCGGTGTCTCTTCGGCTTCTTCGGTGACGCCCTCATTCATGAGGATAGCCTCCTCGGCCCACTCGAGCGCATCGGTGAGCTGTGGGAAGAGCCGTTTGCTGCGTGTGCTCGAAACCAGACCCACGTTCGCGAAGTAGTCGCGGCCGGCGATGCCTGAAGGCAGGGTCCGGGGAAGATTGCTGTATAGCAGGCGTCCGCCCCGCTCGTGGATCCGGCTCTCGATCTGCTGCAGCAGATGAACACCGGTGAAATCGATCGACTCGATCCGGCGCATGTCGAGGATCAGATAGCGGCAGGTCTCGAGGTCGGACTCGAGTCGGGTCAGGAGCTGGTCCGTGGTTCCGAAAAACAGGTCGCCCTGGAGTTCGGCCACCAAGATCTCACGTCCGCGCCGCTTCAGGATGTCCACCTGCGTGGGCAGCCGCTTCCGGCGCGAAGAAATCTGATCGCCATAGATCTTGCGGTGAATCACCTGGCTTCGGACCTGATCGCGAATGAAGAGCAGAATCGACAGGAACACGCCCACCATCGAGGCCGCGATGAGATCCACCAGCACCGCTACTAGGATCACGCTCGCGATGACTCCGAAGTCGAAGATGGTCGCGCGCTGACGCGCGAGGGCCAGGCTCTTCCAATCGAACATGCGGATGGCGACCACCAGAAGCAGCGCCGACAACGCGGGGATGGGTGCCCAGGCCATCACGGGGCCGAGAAGAAGGTAAGCGACCAGCGCGAGGCTTCCGGCGATCACCCCCGAGCGCCAGGTCGAGGCGCCACTCGCCAGATTCATCAGCGTGGCTCCGGAAGTGCCCGCGCCCGGGATGCCGCCAATGGCGGCGGAGACGATGTTGGCGATGCCCTGAGCTCGGATCTCCCGATTGGACTGATGCCTTCCGCGGGTCATGGCGTCGACCAGCACGCAGGTCTTCAGGGTGTCGATCGAGAGCAGGACCGAGAGAGTCAGTGCGGGCCCCGCGATGAGCGCGAGATCGCCGGCGCTTACCTGGGGCAGTGCCGCGGCCCGAGCGGTAAGGCCGCTCCACAGGGACCCGGCGCTCGACAGCGGACCGATCAGCAGCGGGTTCTGTTCGGTCGAAAACAATCCGCGGTCGCGCAAGGCGAGACCGAAGTAGGTGGCAACGCCGGCGGTGAGACCGAGAATGGGAGCGGGCAGCTTTGAGGTCAGGCGGGGAGCGGCGAGAGTGGCGAGGATGGTGGCCGCACCTACCGTCAGCGAAACGGGATTCCACAAGCCGGGATCGCCGAGGCCTGCGCCCAGCGGGATGTCGCGGGACAGACCGAGGAACGAAGGAAGCTGCTTCAAGAAGATCACGATGGCGACGCCCGAGAGGTAGCCCGTGACCACGGGATAGGGGATGAACTTGATGAGGGTGCCCCCGCCCATGGCCCCGTAGACGATCTGTAACGTGCCGGCCATCACCGCGGTGAGGCTCAGGAGCAGGAGGATCGAAGATGCCGGCCGTCCGGGATCGCTGGCGAGGGCCAGGGTCAGGGCCCCCATGACCGCGGCGGCCGGGGCGCATGGCGCCGAGACGAGGCGCGGCGCTCCCCCAAGCCACGCCGCGATGACGCCCATCGCGAACGCCCCGAGCAGACCGGAAAGCGCACCGGCACCGGAGTAGTCGGGACCGAGTGGGGCCACGATCGCGACACCGAACGCGAGGGAGGCGGGTAGCGCCACCAGCATGGCGGACAGACCGCCCCAGAAGTCGTTCACGAGAGCCGAACGAGCGTCCGCCATTGTGGCGATCATGCGCGTGTCGCAGAAGCCGCGCAAAGATGCATTTGCATCGCTGGTGCTGGGGGCGCAGGTTTTGTGCGGAGCACGTTCCTGAGGCCGTATCATCACCGTTTCCGGCAAGGAGCCCCGCGCGTTGCAGACCATCAAACTGGACTTCGTTCAGACCCTCGCTCTCGCGTCGATGTTACTCTTCGTGGGGTACGGCGTGCGCAAGCGCGTGGGTTTTCTGGATCGCTTCAACATTCCGGCACCGGTGGTGGGGGGCTTTCTTTTTGCGACCCTCGCCATGATCCTGCGGCAGTCGGGCGCCCTCGCGTTCGAGTTCGACACTCTGCTGCAATCGCCCCTCATGATCGCGTTCTTCACCACCATCGGCCTGGGCGCGAGTCTCAAGCTCCTTCGCATCGGAGGACCCCAGGTGCTGGCCTTCTGGATTCTCGCGAGCGCTTTGGCTCTGGTTCAATCGGGAGTGGGGGCGGCCATCGCCAAAGTGCTGGGCGTGGATCCGCTGCTTGGGTTGATTTGCGGCTCGATCACCATGACCGGGGGGCACGGAACGGGTGCTGCCTTCGGCAAGCTGATGGAGGACCAGTACGGCTTCGCGAACGCGGTCACCTTCGCCATGGCCGCCGCCACCTTCGGGCTGGTGTCGGGAGGCCTTTTGGGCGGACCGATCGCCACCTGGCTGATTCGGAGGAATAACCTGAAGGCGAGCGACGTGCTTCCTAGCCCCGCCGCGCAACTCGCGAACGATGCAT
>CAZFQH010000190.1:0-7874 GCA_964520805.1 uncultured Acidobacteriota bacterium
TCGGGGGAGCGCAGGAATCCGAAACCGTCCGGCAGGATCTCGAGCACGCCTTCGGAGAATATGAGCCCGAGCTTTTCGGCCTGAGCCCGCAGGATCTGGAAAACCAGTTCCTGCTTCTTCATGTTCAGCGCACCCGGGATCTCGAGGTTCTTCGCCACCGAGGCCAGATCGCCGATCGGCATCTCCTTGAGCTGGGCGAGATCGAGTCGTGAACCCTCGGCCGAAGCCGCCGCCGCGGCGATGGCTTTGGCGGTGTCGGGATCGTCCTCGACGTCGATGAGGCGGCCATCCTTGGTGCGGACATCGTGGTGACGTCTTTGTTCACGCGGCTTCGCGGGCGCCTCGGCCGGCCGGGGTGGGTCGCCCGGTTTCTCACGCCGCGACTTGCCGCGGCCTTCGCGTGGATTTGGTTTCCCGGCACGGGGCTTTCCGCCACCCCCGGGTCTTGGCGCGCGCTCTTTGGGAGCCTCGGCCACTTCCGTCGCGGCCTCGGCGACGGCAGGAGGGTCCGGTCGCGCACCCCGACGCCCGCGACGTCCCCGTCCGCGATCCCGCTTTGGACGATCCTCGGGCGGCGCCCCATCGGGCCCCGATGGGGATGGGGGCGCTGACCCAGGGTCAGACCCTTTGGGTTTCTTTTCGTCGGACATTGAGTTTTCTTTCGGGCTCGCGATTTGAGGCGACCACGGATCGAGGTCGATCGGACGGGGTCAGGCGAGTGACTGGCGGGATGGGTGCGGGAGTCTTGAGGAGGGAACGAGCGACGATCTTAGGAACCCGGGCCTGAAAGTGCAAACCCGAAACGCCTTCTCAGAGGAGAAGGGGACGGATGGACATGAGGTCCTGCTTGAGTTCGGCGCAATCCTTGTGGCGTTTCGATGGCTCTTTCTCCATGAGCCTCAGGATGGTCTTGGCCAGAGGCTCGGGGAGCGAGGGAACAAACTCGCGCGGCGAGGGAGGCACCACTTCCATGTGCATCCGGATCAGGCTCATCAGATCGGGAAGTCCGAAAGGGGTCCTCTGGGCGAAGATCTCGTACGCGACCACGCCAAGGGAGTACAGGTCCGCCCGATGGGTGACCCCGCTGTAGTCGGTGATTTGTTCCGGCGAGACATAGGCCGGGGTGCCCAGAATGGCCCCGCTCTCGGTGGCTCCGGGCGCGGCCACCACCTTGGCGATACCGAAGTCGAGAAGCTTGACCACCTCGGTGCTGGTGACGAAGCAGTTCTCGGGTTTCACGTCGCGGTGAACGATGCCCTTCGCGTGGGCGGCCCCGAGGCCGTCGCAGATCTGGATAAGGTAGTCAAGGCCTCGAGCGGGGCTCAACCCGTTGACCATCTTCTCTCTCAGGTCGCCGCCCTGAAGGAGCTCCATGGTGATGTAGCGAAAACCCTGCTGCGAACCCAGTTCGTGCACCCGCACGATATTGAGGTGGGTCAACTCCCGCGCCATCCGGAGTTCCCGGCGGATTCTGCGGTCGGCATTCTCGTCCGGGACCGCCAGCAGAAAGGCCTTGAGGGCGATGTGGTCGCCAAGGATCGTGTCGAGCGCCCTGAAAATGGCGGAGGTGCCGCCACGGCCAATTCTCTCGACCAGCTTGTACCGCCCCTCGACCAGGGTGCCGACCGCGAAGACGCCCGCGATGGGCAGGCGGCCAGGGATGCCGATGATGTCGTCGGGATCGGGCAGGCGGGGGGCGGCCGGAAGGTCCGGGAGCAGTGGGCGCTCGTCCTTCTCCCCTGGCCGCTTCTCGAAGGCAAGGAGGATGCGAGCCGCGATAGGGTGGGAAGGATCCGCCGCGCGCAACACATGCGCCACCCTGCGCGCGTTTTCCCCCAGGCCCTTGCACTCGTAGAGACTCGCCAGCAGGGTCAAAGCATCGAGCTCAGCCGCGTCGCGAGTGACTTCGGCGACAAAAGTCGACAAAAAGAGATCCAGGCCGTAGGAAATCTCACCATCCTCGGCGGCCAGTCGGATGGCGGTGACGCACGCGCGCCGGTACAGGGGGTCCTTGAACTCGACGCTCACCAGGGCCTCGATGGCACGCCGCCGATCGCCCCCTTCCGCAAAACACCGGCTGGCCTCGAGGGGCAGGTTCGCCCTCAGGAACAACTCGCCTGCTTCCTGCAGGCGCCCCAGTTGACGCGCGATGCGCGCGGCGGCGTCGTAGTGGCCCAGCCACGATCGGAGTCGGAAGGCGAGTTCAGGCCGTTTGGTTTCGGCGAGCGCCGCCGCCGCAAGGTCGACACCAAGACCGGTCTCATCCGCGACCGTGAGTGCGAGGTCGATGGGAAGACGGATCATCACCATCGCCGCCGCCCGAGGTTCCCCGGCCCGGGCCAGCAGAGACACCGCCCTCCGCGCGAGGGGCAGGTGAGCGTCGGGCAGCTGGCCCTCGCCGGGCGGCAGGGCCTCCGCCACCATGGCCCCGGCCGCCATCACCTTTCCTTCGGCCTCCAACTGGTCGGCGCGAATCAACACGCTGCGGACCCGAACGTCGGCGGAGTCTTCCCGCACGGCTTTCAGATTGTCCTCGCTCACTGTTCCTCACCCGGTATCAAGGCGAGGCGGCGACGAAGCGCCTCCGGGGCCCGCGCGAAAGTCGCGGCCTCATCGGCACTGACCTGCCGCTCCCTGGCCAGGCGGAAAAGACAGTTGTCGAAGCCGAGGGTTCCCTGCGGGTCGTTCGCCGACTGCAGGTTTCCTTCAATCTGATGGGTCTTGCCCTCGCGGATCATGTGCCCGAGCCCCGACGACCCGAGCAGCACCTCCACGGCCGCGACCCGCCCGTCGCCCGTCGCCCGTCGCAGCAGGCGCTGGGAGATGACACCGCGCAACAGCACCGACAGCACGCCGCGGGCGTGGTCGCGAATGTCCTCGGAGAGCGTATCGAGAATGCGGTCGACGGCGCGGGCCGCGGTGTTCGTGTGAAGGGTGCCAAAGACCAGCACCCCGGTTTCGGCCGCGGAAAGGGCGAGCTGGATGGTCTCGGAGTCGCGCATCTCCCCGACCACCAGCACGTCGGGCGCTTCGCGCAGCGCCGAGCGCAGGGCGGCCCCGAATGTCTCGATGTGTTTCCCTACCTGCCGTTGGGTGATCCGGCTCTGCATTGGTTCGTGCACGTACTCAATCGGGTCTTCGACCGTGATGATGTGACGAGCCGACCTCTCGTTGATGTGACGCACCATCGCCGCGAGAGTGGTGGACTTGCCCGATCCGGTGGGACCGGTCACCAGAACGAGGCCATTTTCCAGGCGAGCCATCTTCTCGATGGAAGGGGGCAGGCCCAGGTCGTCGAGGGATGGGATGGCTCCGGGAATGACCCGGAAGACCGCACTCCATCCTTCCACCTGGCTGAAGATGTTCCCGCGGAAGCGGCCCACCTGAGGAAGCGAATAGATGACATCCACCTGGCCCTGCACGGAGAGGATCTCTTTCTGCTCGAAGGTGAGGATCTCCTCGAGAAAGCGGCGCGCTTCCATATCGGAGAGCATCCGGAACGGCAGGCGCACCAGATCGCCATCGAACCGGATGGTCGGTGGGGCTCCGGAATGAAAATGGAGATCGCTCGCCTTTTGTTCGGCGACCAGGCGAAGGAATGAGTCGAGTCGGGCCATTGTCTTCGAACCTGGCGCCCCTTAGGACGCAGGCGCCCCCTCGAGGTTCTCAAAGTCCTTCTTGTTGGCGGCCTTCATGTAGACCTCTTCGGCGCTCACCTGGCCTTCCTTGAAAAGGCGCAGGAGTTCCGCGTCCATAAGCTGCATGCCCATCTCGCGCGAGGTGGCGATCACCGACGGAATCTGGAAACTCTTCCCCTTGCGGATCAGGCTCGCCACCGCGTCGTTGTTGATCATTACCTCCACCGCGAGACAGCGGCCGCCCTGGATTCTTCGCAGCAGATACTGGCAAACCACCGCGCGCAGACTCCCCGCAAGCAGGCTCCGCATGTGGTCCTGCTGCGCGGAGGGCGCCGCACTCACCAGCCGGTCGACCGTGGTGGCGGCGGACGTGCTGTGCACGGAGCCGAAAACCAGATGACCGGTCTCGGCGGCGCTCACCGCGGCGGAGATGGTGTCGAAATCCCGCACCTCGCCGATGAGCAGAACGTCTGGATCCTGACGCAGCGCGGCCCTTAGGGCGGTCGAGAAGGACGTCACATGGGCGCCGATCTCACGCTGATTCACCAGGCTCATCTTGTTCGCATGCACCACTTCGATCGGGTCCTCAATGGAGACTATGTGATGACACTGCTGCCGGTTGATGCCATCGATGAGAGCGGCAAGGGTGGTCGACTTCCCCGCTCCCGTCGGCCCCCCCACGAGAACCAGCCCGTCATTGAAATTCTGAAAAGTCTTGATGATCGCGGGAAAACCCGCGCGATCGATGTCGAGAAGAGTGTTGCGTATGGTCCGGAAGACCGCGGCGAGACCGCCCATTTCGTTGAAGACATGCGCCCGAAAGCGCAGATCGCGCCCTGGAACCTCGTAGGAAAAGTCGACGTCCTTGAGGGCGGCAATCTCTTCACGCTGCGGAATGGAGAGGCGCGGCAGAAGCAGAGCTCGTAGCTCTTCGCTCGTGAGAACCGGTCCCGGCATCTCCTCCATACGCCCGGACCGCTTCATCGCGGGCCGGCGTCCGGAGAGCAGAACCAGGTCGTCGGCGTCCAATCCGGCCGCCACCACCAGGAGCTGATCCAGGGCATTCCCGGTGACGGTCTGGCTGCCAGTACGGCTCGAGGCCGCGAAGCGAAGCAAAAACTCTCGGGCCTTCATCCGGTTGCGAGGATGGGTGTCCTCCAACATGCCCTGAACCTGCGGCACCTCGGACGCGGCCTCGCACGCGGTCAGACAGTCGACGGCGGCACCCCGCACATCGGAATCGGGCGACACCAGAAGTGCGGCCACATGCGGGGCTACCGCGGTGGCCTTCAACTGTCCAAGGGCGCGAAGGCAGGCCACCTGCAGGTCCTGCGAGCGGGTCATAAGGTCCACGAGGTGTGGAATTACCCGAGGATCCCCGATTCCGCCAAGGGCTTCCACCGCCCCTTCCCGCACCCACCAATCGGCGTCGGATCCCGCGGCCCGGACCAGAGTCCCAAGGGCCGCCGGGCTCTTCAGGCGCTTGAGCATGTCGGCCCCGAAACGGCGGAGCAGGGGGTCGGCTTCGGAGAGAAGCTGAGCCACCGGGCGAAGAATCGAGGCGGCGGCGATCTCCACCAGCACGTCGCCCACCCTCTCGCGCACCCACCAGTCCTCGTCACGCAGATACTCGACGAGCTGCGGCCACAATTCGTCAGGCTTTCCCGCCGATCGGGCGAGCTCCGAACCGAACCGACGAACGTCCGGGTCCCGGCTCTTGAGCAGCCACAAGACCGTGCGCGAAATATCCGCCCGTCCCTCCTGCCCGAGCTGAGCCAAGAGGTTCGCGGCGGAACTGCGAAGCACGGGGTTCTTCAGGCCGAGAGCCTCGACCAGCAGCGGCACCGCGCTCTCCTCCCGACGCACCTCAAGCACGCCGATCACGGTCAGGCGAATCGTGTGCGGACCTTCGCGCAGCTTGCGGGCCAGCACCCTGGTGGCGCGGGCGCTACCGAAGCGGCAGAGGGCCTGAAGGGCGATACGCGCCACTTCGATCCGGGTGTCATCAATGAGGGGCGTCGCGCGGGCGAAGTACTCGTCCTCGGAAGAAAGTGCGCAAAAACCCTGAGCCGCGGCGGCAACGACCGCCTCCACCGGGTCGGTGAGGAGCAGACCGAGTGCGGCCACACAGCCAGGCTGGTCTTTCTCCGCGCAAGGTGGCGACGACAGATGGTGGACGGCCTTGAGCTTCTCCGCGGGATTTCCCACACTGAGGACGGTCTTGAGATGAGTCACCGCGTGTTGGGGAGCCAGGGCGGTGACGACTTCCATGGCCTCGATCCGCCCGGGAAACCCGGGTTCCGCCATGAGCTTTCCCACCAGGTCGAAAACGGTTCGACCCCCGATACGACTCAGAGAGCGGCCGGCCGCCGTGCGCAGCGGGAGTTCGGGAGCCCGCAACAGGCCCACGAGTTCTCCATGGGCCTCGACGTTGTTGACCCTTGGAAGGGCCTCGACCAGCACCTGGCGCAGGGGTGCGTCCGCCGGTCGCAAGGCGCGGACGAAGGGAAGGAAGAGCGCCTTGTCAGTCCAGCCCTCGGCGAGTGCGGCGAAGAGCTTCAGTCTTTTCGCGTGACGTCCGGGATCCTTCTGAGCAAGAACGCGGTTCGAGGCCACCTCAAGAAGCTTCAAGGCCTCCGCGGCCTTAAGAACGCGTCCGTTTTCGACGAAGTCCTTCTCCTGCGCCTCCCCCGCGAAGGCGGCCGCAGTGAAGGCCGGAAGGATGTCGCGTTCGTTCAAACGAAGGTTCCTCGAGGACCCAGTCTATGCCACCCCTCCGCCGTCGAAACGAAAGGAATGGCCAAGACCCAGATCGCGCGCGCGGGCCGCCCCAAGCGCCGCCACCGCCAGGTCTTCGAACGCGACACCGCACGACTTGAAGAGGCTGATGGCCTGAGGGTCGCGAGGGAGCGGACTCTTCTGCGCGACCAGAGTGGCCAGGGTTTCCACCCGCGCAATCACCCCTCCGCCCTCGTCTTGCGCGATCTGGAAATCGCCCGCTTCGAGAAGAGTATCGGCGCTCTCCACGAGAAGGCGCGACGCTCTCGTCACCGCCTCCGTATCCATCTCCCGCGTGGTCCGGGTGTGCGCCCCGATGGCGTTCACGTGGGCACCTTCCCTCAACGCGAACCCGCGGAGAAGCGGGGTGGGTGATGAGGTGGCGGTCACCACCACGTCGGCCCGCACCGCCTCGTCGGGAGAAGAAGTCACCTCAAAGTTCTTCACACGATCGCACTCAGCACTTCCCCGCAGCGACACGATCAGCGATTCCGCCTGCTCTGGGCGTCGCGCCCAGATCCGAACCGTTTTGATCGGCCTCACTCTCGCGATGAACCGCGCGTGAAAACCCGCCTGCGCGCCCGCCCCCAGAATGCCGAGACTTTCGGCAGCGGGTGCGGCCAGCAGATCGGTGACGAGAGCCGAAACCGCGGCGGTTCGGACCAGGGTGAGATAGCCGCCATCCATCACGGCCTGCAGCCGCCCGGTTTCTGGATCGAACAGGGCGTAAAGACCCGAGACCGTGGGAAGTCCCGCGGCGTTGGCCGGAAATGTCGTGACGAGCTTGGCCCCGAGGCCCACGGGCGAACCGCCGGCACAGGGCATGGCCAGCAACCCTCCCGCGGCGGTACTGGCCGTGATCCTCCGCGGCGTATCCCAGGCCCCCGCGTGCTCGGCCCGAAAAGCCGCGGCCAGTGTGGCCAGAACCAAGGGAAAGTCGAGGGCCCGTTCGAGGTCACGGGCGGACAGGAGGATCGCGTCCGGCATGAGTTGGCGGCGTTAGACTACTGCGTCTGTGGCCTCGCTCTGCATCTCTCTCACCGAAAGACTGACCGTCGATCTGATCGACCGCATGACCGACCTCTCCGGTCTCGCCGACATGTTCGAGATCCGCGGAGACCTCGTGACCGACCTCGATCTGCTGACGGTCCGGCGGGCCGCGTCCAAGCCGCTCATCTTCACCGCGCGCTGCGAGTCGGAAGGCGGCAAACTCCGGGACGATGACCCGAGGCGTCACGCCCTGCTCCACGAAGCGGTGCGCCGAAGGTTCGAGTACGTGGACGTCGAGTACCGGAGCGGCTTTTTCGATGTGATGACCGAAAAGGCCGGCAAGGGCCTGATCGTGTCATTCCACGACATGACGGGGACGCCGCCCGATCTTGAGCTGCTGTACGACGGCATGTGCAAAACCGGCGCCGATATCGTCAAGATCGCGGTGAGCCCCCGGTCGATGACCGA
>CAZFQH010000191.1:0-7866 GCA_964520805.1 uncultured Acidobacteriota bacterium
GCGAACACGGCGGTGTCTCAGAGACCTGAAACAGGGTAGCCCCCCTGCTTGGCGAAACCGGTTACGAGGCTTACAAACGATCCGATAGTTCATGGCGGACGCGATTCGAACAGCACCTCCGGGTACGGTTGGGCCGGTCTATCGAGGAGCTTCGCCGGTGGCCTAACCGGTGGCGGTCAAAGAAGGCGAGCGTGCAATCTATGCTGAGTCAGAATACGTCCAAGGCTCACTTGACGATCATTCCTCCGCGCGTGCTCGACAGGCTGGTCGCGGCCTTATTGGAATTGCGCACGAGCGCCCTCGAGTTGGAGACGAGCCACCGGCGCCGATCGCCCAGAGCAGTCCCGAGCACCGCCAGAGTGCGCGCAACCTGGTCCACTATCTGGCCCTGCGCCAGCACAACCTTCGGGCTCTTCAGGAGGACCTGAGGGACCTCGGGCTCTCATCGCTGGGGCGGCCTCGAGGCTTATACCCTCGCCACCCTGAACGCGGTCCTGGCTCTCATCGGCCAGAGCGGGGACCGGTCGGCGCAGCTCGCTGAGGGAGGTCCGCCGGGCATTACATGGCGAAGCTCAGGCCACAGCGGGACGCACTGGGCCGGGCTGTTGGGCGTATCTCGCGCCTGGGGCGATCCTGAGAGTAGCCTCGCCGCCTCCGCGGTGTCCACGCCAGTCGCCGCCGGGCCGGGACGGCCAGGGAAAAGCAAGATTCGACAAGCACGGTCCGCTTCGCGCTATTGTCCCGGGATGCGCCCTCTCTCCGCCATACTCGTCCTCGGTCTCGCCGGAATCGGATCTCTCGCCGCGCGGACCGTTCAATCCCCCGCTCCAGCCAAAAAGGAAAACTCGCTCATGCAACTCGGAACCTTCTCGGTCAGCCTGGCCGTGAAAGACATCGCCACCTCGCGCGCCTTCTACGAGACGCTTGGCTTCAAGCAGGTCGGCGGCAATCAGGATCAGAAGTGGCTCATCATGATGAACGGTACGACGACCATCGGACTGTTCCAGGGAATGTTCGACAAGAACATCCTCACCTTCAATCCTGGCTGGACGGGCGCTCACGAGGCCGCGGACGATTTCACGGACGTGCGCGAGTTGCAGAAAACCCTCAAGGGCAAGGGCATCAAGCTCACGACCGAGGCCGACGAGAAGACCACCGGACCGGCGAGCGTCACCTTCGAAGATCCAGACGGCAACCAGATCCTCTTCGATCAGCATGTTCCCAGTCCCAAAAAGTAGGAACCGTCTCTAGACTCAGCGGGCGTGCCTGAGTCTCGTCCTCTCGAAAACGACTACGTGCGACGGGTCAATCTCGCGATTGACCACATCGTCGGCCATCTCGATCAGCCGCTGCGTCTCGAAGCGATGGCTCAGATCGCCCATTTCTCACCGTTTCATTTTCATCGCGTGTTTCGCTCCCTGGTCGGTGAGCCGCTGCAGCAGTTTGTTCGCAGGCTGCGTCTTGAACGCTCCTTGAAGCTGATCTTGTACGAGCCGCAACGGTCGCTCACCGACGTGGCGCTGGATTGCGGCTTCGCATCGGCGTCCGATTTTTCGCGCGCCTTGAAACAGCGCTACGGCGTGCCGCCGAGCGCCTTCGATGTCGCAAGTCACCGGGAGGCGCGCCACGCCGAGATGCGACCGGCGACGGACACGAAGGAGTATCGGCTCACCCAACTCCCGGCCGGGGAGAACCCGGACAACTTCGAGGTGAGGATGCGGGATCTCCCGCCGCACACCGTGGCCTACATCCGCGTGTGAATTCCTACGAGGGTGGCGTCGTGGAGGCGCTCGAACGCCTTCTGCAGTGGGCCGAACCGCGCGGATACACGGCCGGTCAGTGGCTCGGCTATATGTAGGACGATCCGGAGCTCGTGGCGATGGCGGATTGTCGCTACGATATCGGCTTGGAAGTCAAAGACATGCAGCCCGAGGGTGAGATCGGTCGTTTCGAATTTCCCGCGATGCGTGTCGCCGAGGTGGATATCCGCGGCGGCATCGATCTGGAGATGCGTGCGATCGACTGGATGTTCAAGACCAGGGCGCGAGGCGCTCGCGCACCCAGCGCCCGCCGATGCGATGAAGCGGGCGGGCGCGTGCGAAAATAGGCATCGGAGTCCTGGTCGGCGTGGTTGCAGGAATAGACCTTGGGTTGCTGGCCGCGAGCGGTGCGGGCTTCCGGTTAATGTTCGCTTGATCCAATGCTGGCCGGATGGTTACCGAACAGGGCGGCTTTGGGCGCCTTCGCGTTTTTTGGGCGTTGTATGACGCCCTGCCCTCCGAAGTCAGACCGGACAACGTCCTCTACGAAGGGGGTGCGGGCGAGACCATCCGCCCGAGAGCTGTGGAAACAGGAAGACGTTCACGCCCTCCTGCGCCTGCCCACCGGCATCTTCTACGCCCAGGGCGTCAAGGCGAAACGTGCTCTTCTTCGACCGCAAGCCCGCCCAGGAGAAGCCGTGGACGACGAAGTTGTGAATCTACGACCTTCGCACCAACCAGCACTTCACGCTGAAGGAGCGGACGCTCAAGCGCACCGACCTCGATGAGTTCGTCGCCTGCTACCGCACGAAGGACCGGACGCACCCGCTCCTTGCCACGAAACCCCTTCGAGAACGCCACATTTCACCCGTCTTCTAGTCGGTCCCCTGGCCCAAGGACTTCCTGCGACGAGTCACCGGTATCCAACAGTCTCTGAGGGAGGTCCGAACGGAAATGCGGTCGAGCGCGCAGCCTGCCCTCGGGGCAGCGCGCAGCCTGCCCTCGGGGCACGAAGTCAGTCAATTCGCTGCTGAATGGCCCGGGGTCAGAACACAAAGCCGACCGACCCGAGCCAGCCCTTGATCTCCCCCCGTTGGAGGGGCCGATTCGTCGCCTTGTTTGTCTCGTGATTGACCTTGAGCACCCATTGCCGTGACGGGCGGTAGGCGACTCCGAGGGTGAAACCGGTCTCCTGATTGCGCTCGAAGCCGCCGCTGACCTCGTTCGGGCCGTCAATCCGGGCCCAGTCATATTGCGCGACCAGGGTCAGCTGCGGATCGTCGAAATCCTTCGCGAGGGCGCGCAGGAAGCCGCCATGAAGGTCGTAGCTCGCGCGGACGTAGTACCCGCGGAGGTGGCTCATCTCCATCCCCCCACGGTCGACCGAGAAATGATCGAACTCTCCGGTGAGACGCAGCGAGCGGATGTCGGCGCGCAGGTCCGCCGCCCACCCGTCAAGCCGTCGCCGGTTCTGGTCGTCGTACTTGCCCGTGTAGCCGGAGATCCCGGTCTCAAAGGACGTGCTCCTTTTGATCGCGAAGCGGCCAGCAAGCGCTTTGTTCCCATTGTTGTCGACCCCGAAGGGCTGGCGCGCCGCGCGCGTGCCCGCCGAGGTGATGTGCGAGTCGAGCCCGGCGATCACGGACGCTTCGTACTCGAGGAGCCACGAGGCGCCGAAAAGCCTTCGGCCCGCGACCTGAACCCCGTTGTCGGTCCAGTCCGAAGGAGCGATCGCGTACGAAACCAGGGGCTTACGCACCACGTCGCGGCGCGGCGCGAAGTGATCGACGTTCACGTTGCCAAAGGGGACCAGAAGAACCCCTGTCCGCACCGAGAACAACTGAGCAAACGTGTAGCTCACGTAGGCCTGCTCGAGGACGATCTCTCCCCCGCGGGGCCCACCCACGCTGGCCGCCCGCTCAAACTCGATCTCCGCGAAGAAGCTGAGTCGCGGATGGGGACGCCCGGAGAGCACGATCTCGAAGGCCTCCGCGTCGAAGATCGAATCGCGGTCGTCGTACTTCGTGGCCTGGAGAGTGCCGTACACGGTGATCGCGGGCCGCTTCCGGTCGCCCTCCGAGATCTGGTCGAGGGCGTCGCCGGTTTGCTTCAGCTCCTCCGCGATCCTCGCCAGTTCCGCTTCAAGCTTGGCCTGGCGCGCCTCGATAGCCTCAATGCGAGCGGCGATCCCGGAATCGCCAGCCTTCGCGCTATCGGCGCGCAGCCGCTTAACCTCCTCACGCAGCGCGGCCATTTCGCCGCGAAGGCGGTCGATCTCCTGCTGTAGGACGGTCACCCTCTCGTCGCGGGTGGCCGCGACCTCCAGGGGCTTAGGGTCCTTCGCCTTCTGCTCGGCGCGCAAGGCGGGTGCCGCGAGGAGGACCGAAGCGAAGAGCGGGAGCAACCGGCACATTCGTGTCACAGCAAAACCTCGATCTGCAGGCCCTGGGTCACGAGGCCCCCCGGCCCGTGGAACACCAGGGTGTAAAACCCGAGCGGCAGCTCCGGTTCGCTGAGGATGGTCACCCGCATCAAGTCCGGACCCACAAACTCCAGCCTGACCACCTTGATCCCGGCCGCGGGACGGCGGCCCTCAAGAATGCTGGCGGTGAGATCGCGGGTGAGGCCGGAGCCTCTGACTTCGAGCACGGTGCTCGATCCGTGCCGGAACGATCGCGGGGAGACGCTCGTGAGTGTTGGAGGTGCTACGGCCGGTGGCCGAGGCGCCTGCGGAGTCGGGGTCGAGGCAGGCGAGTCGACCAAAGGCGACGCCTGCGGCAGGGGTGTCGGCGAGATCGCCGGAAGCGTCATTGAGGATGACGGCGGCGAGGGCGGCGGCGTCGCCACCGGCGTGGGCGCAGCAACGACGGGGGCGCGGTCGGCCGGCTCCGCCGCTGCCCGACCCTTCGTTTGCGGCGTTCGCGTCGGCTGCGGTGTGGCGACGACTTCGGGCTCGGCCTCGGGGGTCGGTGAGGCCGTCACCGTGGGCGCCACCGTCGCCGGGGTGGCGGCGCTCGGGCTGGCGACCACGCTGTCGATGGGAACGGGCGTCCGGTTCAGGAACCACACGATGCCCATCACGGCGACCACTCCCACGGCTCCGATCCATAGCCACGGCGCCTTTCCCGGCGGAGGCGTCGAACCGGCCGAAGCCCGCGCCTCGGTGCGAGGAGCCTTTGACGCAGGCTGCTGCGGGATCGCCCGCGTCTCGGGGATCGCCGGCCCCGGTGGCCCGCCGGCCGCCTCCCGCGCGGCCGTAAGGAGCGCGCCGAAGCCGTCGGGTCGCAGCGCCGGCTCCTTGTGAAGGCACGCCATGAGAGTTTCGGCGAGTCGCTTCGGGATGTCCGGACGGGCCACTCGCACGTCGGGCGGATTGAGAGTGAGGACGTTGGTCAGCGCGGCCGCGACCGTGTTGGCCGCGAAGGGATTCCGGCCCGTGAACATCTCGTACAGGAGCACGGCGCACGCATAAAGATCGGATCGAGGCGAGTAGACGGCGTCTTTCAGGATTTCCGGGGCCATGTACTCGGGCGTGCCCATCACAGAGCCGGTCGCGGTCAGCTTGCCGGTCGTCGCGCGCGCGATCCCGAAGTCCATCAACTTGGCGTGGCCGCTCGCCAGGATCTGCACGTTCGAGGGCTTCACGTCGCGATGGAGAACGCCATTCTCGTGTGCGTAAGCCAGAGCCTGACAGATGTCCGTGAGGACGACGAGCTGTTCCGGCAGGGAATGCGGTTTCTTGAGCCAGGCGTCGAGGCCTTCGCCCTTCAACAGCTCCATCACGAGGAACGGCTCGTCGGCCGAGAAGTCGAAGTCGAGCAGCGACACGATCGCCGGGTGAGCCAAGGCGCCGATCACCCTCGCTTCGTGAAGGAACCGATCGCGCGCGTCGGGGTCGGCTCCCTTGATGATCTTTATGGCCACCCGCCGACCGATGTACGGGTCCTCGCCGAGGTAGACCTCGCCCATGCCGCCACGGCCCAGCAGTTCAATGACGGTGTACTTGCCGATCTTTTCGGGAGTCATGGGCATGGAGGGGCGGCGGTTCGGCCGCATGCGCTCCCACACCGCCTCCCGCATTCTATGAGCGTTCCCGCTCGCCAGCATTTGACGCGCCGAACCGCAGAAAATCGCCGAGGCGGCGAGTACTTGTCGGCCGAATCGATGGGAACGAGGGCGCCGTCGATCAAACGGATCACTGAGTGGTGGTCCGGTGGTCTCAGGAGGCCGAAGACGGCACCCGGGCGGCGGGGTCAGGGACCGCGTTCTGGCGCTGGATCCGCTTCACGACCTCGATCACAACAAGCGGTAGCAGCGCGCAGGCGGCCACCACGGCCCAGTCCCTGGCTCCGAGGGGGACGGTGTGAAGGATCGTGTTAAGAAACGGCAGGTACACCGCAGCCAGTTGAAGAAGAACGCAGACGAGCACCGCGCCCCACAGCCAGCCGTTGGTGAAAAGACGCGCGTCGAACGCGGAGCGGGTCTGCGACCGTGCGCTGAAGACGTGAATCACCTGAACGAACGCCAGGGTCATGAAGGCGATCGTCACCGCGTGCTTCAAACCCGGGCCTTCCGTCCCGTGCATGCGCATCCCCAGTGCGAACGCGAGCAGGGAGACAAGAGCGAGCAGGAGACCCTGCCAGGCGATCAGGGCGAGAAATCGAGGCGGGAGCAGTGACTCCTTAGGATCGTGCGGCGGCCGGTTCATCATGCCGGGGGCCGAGGGTTCAAGAGCCAGGGCCAGGGCCGGGAAAATGTCGGTGATCATATTGAGCCACAGGATCTGCAGCGCCCCAAGAGGCAGCGGCCAGCCGATCATCAGGGCGATGAAGACCGTGAGGATCTCCGAGAAGTTGCAGGAGAAAAGATAGTGGATGAAGCGGAGGATGTTCGCGTAGATGATCCGCCCCTGCTCCACGGCGCGCACGATGGTGGCGAAGTTGTCGTCGACGATGACCATGTCGGCGGTCTCTTTCGCGACCTCGGTGCCCTTGATACCCATGGCCACGCCGATGTCGGCCTTCTTGAGGGCAGGCGCGTCGTTCACGCCGTCGCCGGTCATGGCCACGACCTCGCCCTGCGCCTGGAGCGCCTCCACGATCTGCAACTTGTGTTTGGGTGAGACCCGGGCGAAGACGGCGGCCTCGGCCACCGTCCTGGTCCATCCCGCGGCGTCGAGGTCCGTCAATTCACGGGCATGAACGATGCGCAGAGGCTGGCCCTGGAGATCACGGTCGATGCCAAGTTGCCGCGCGATCTCGGCCGCGGTGACCTCCTGATCGCCCGTGATCATCACGGAACGGATGCCCGCTTGCCGACAAGTGGCAATCGCGGCCTTCGCCTCGTCGCGGAGCGGGTCGATCATGCCAGCAAGGCCGACGAAGATGAGGTCCTTGGTGACATCGACAGCACCTTCTGCCTGGACTTCCGCAAGGTCGCGATAGGCGAGGGCGAGCACGCGCAGCGCCGCCCCGGCGAGTTGCTGGTTCGCCTTTTCCCAGTACGCGCGATCGGCGGCGGTTAGAGGGGTCACACCCTCGGCGCGCATCTGGGCTGTGCTCGCCGCGAGCAACGCGGCAGGCGACCCCTTCACAAACGCAATCAGCCCTCCTTGAGGTGTCCGATGCACGGTGGCCATCCGCTTCGTGGTGCTGTCGAACGGCTGTTCGCTCACCCGCGGGAACTCTGCCTCGATCACCTCTTCCTTCATCCCGGCTTTCTCCGCGGCCACGATCAGAGCGGCTTCGGTGGGATCGCCGAGGACCGTGTCCGCTCCGCCGGCGCGCGTGACCTTGGCGTCGTTGCACAAGACCCCGACGCGCAAAGCCAGGGTGAGATGCGCGTCCTTGAGTGCCTCCAAAGGCTGTCCGTTCTCCTGAAACACCCCGACCGCCGAATAGCCGGTGCCGGTCACGTCGACGCGGCGCTGATCGAGGACGAAGGCGGAGACCGTCATCTCGTTGCGGGTGAGGGTCCCGGTCTTGTCGGTACAGATCACGGTGGTGGACCCGAGGGTTTCGACCGCCGGAAGCCTTCGGATCAGCGCGCCCATGCGGGCCATGCGCTGCATCCCGAGAGCCAGGGTCATGGTCGATACCGCGGGAAG
>CAZFQH010000192.1:0-7820 GCA_964520805.1 uncultured Acidobacteriota bacterium
GCGGATCCGCGGCCGGGTCCTCGCCACGAACACCGCTCCAAACGGAGCATTCCGAGGCTTCGGCGCGCCCCAGAGCCTCTTCGCCATCGAGCGACAGATGGACAAGGTGGCGACGACTCTTGGCCTCGACCCTTTCGCCCTGCGCTTCCGCAACGCCTACCGCCTGGGTGACGTCACCGCGACCGGCCAGGTGCTGAAGGAAAGCGTCAGCGCGGTCGCGGTTCTCGAGCGCGCGCAGACCGCAACCCAATTTAGGGAGAAGCGGACGGCCAACGAGCTGGCGCGAAGCAAGCGGCAAGGCGTCGCCGACGACGATGGACGGCCCCTTCGCGGTATCGGGGTCTCCTTGTTCTGGCACGGCTCCGGCTTCACCGGGAATGGCGAGCGCAGACTCATGTCGAAGGGCGCCGTGCGCCTTCGCAAGGATCTCAAGATCGAAGTGCTCTCCTCGTCCACCGACTTCGGACAGGGCACCGAGGGCATCTTCAAACAGATCGTGGCCGACGCGTGCGGCGTCTCACTGGACGATGTCGTGGTCCACACTCCCGACACCGCCGCGGTGCCGGACTCGGGGCCCACGGTGGCCTCGCGGACGGTGATGGTGGTTGGCGGCCTGCTGAGCCGGGCCGGCGCCAAACTCGCCAACACCCTCTGCACCTTCGCCGCCGGTCAGACAGGTCCGGCCCCCGCGGCGGGCGTCCTGCTGCGGAGAGGCTTCTTCGAGACCGAACGCGGCCGGACCCCGTTCGCGGAAATCGCGCGCCAGTATGTCGCTCTCCATGGCTCCCTCGATGCCGAGGCGACTTTCGAGCCTTCGGCGGCGAGTGCTTTCGACGAGACCACCTACCGGGGCGACGCCTATGCCGCTTACGGGTGGGGCTCCAACGTGGTCGAAGTCGAAGTGGATCCAGACACCTTCATCACGAAGATCACCAGGCTCACCACGGTGAGCGACGTGGGGCACGTCGTGCACCCGGTGATGTGCGCGGGCCAGGTGGAAGGCGGAACGCTTCAGGCCCTCGCATGGGGGTATCTGGAAGAGATGAAGATGAAAGACGGCCACTACCTCAACGACCGCATGCAGACCTATCTGATTCCAACCATGGCCGACACCCCGGATATGGAAACCATCCTGATCGAGAACCCCACCGCCCACGGCCCGTTTGGCGCCAAGGGGGTCGGCGAACTTCCGATGGACGGCGGCGCGCCCGCTCTGCTGCAGGCCATCGAGAACGCGACGGGAATCGCCCTGTCGCGGATTCCGGCGACCCCCGAGCGCCTCTTCGAGGCCGCGCAGGCTCAACGATCATGACTTCGAGCTACAAGTTCAATCTGAATGGCCAACCCGCCGAGGTGGCGGGGCCACCTATGGCCCGCCTCCTGGATGTCTTGCGGCGCGATCTCGGCCTCACCGGTTCAAAGGAAGGTTGCGGCGAGGGGGAATGCGGGGCGTGCACTGTCCTGCTAAACAACCAGGCCGTGTGTTCGTGCCTGGTTCCCCTGTTCCAGGTCGAGGGTGCCTCGATCACCACGATTGAGGGCATCGCCCCTGAGAACGAGGTGACCGAGCTGCAGCGCGTGTTCGCCACGGAAGGCGGCGCTCAGTGCGGAGCGTGCACGCCTGGGATGATCGTGACGATTCGCGCGCTCTTGGACCAGCATCCCAAACCCACGCGCGATCAGGTCCGGGAATACGTCTCAGGGACCTTGTGCCGCTGCACCGGCTACGAACGAATCTTCCGCGCGGTGGAGGTCTTGACCGGACAGCGACCGGCCGAGGGGGTCCGCGACGCGACCACGACCGGCAACCCGAACGAGCCCCGATGACTTCCGCTTCGTCCCCGAAGTCTCTGGCCGCAGCCTTCGAGGCTCTCGCGAAGGGTGCTATGAAAGTGGCGGGGGCCACCGATCTTCTCGTGATCGATCACGCCCTCGGCCGGAAGCACGAGGCGGTCCTCAGTGTCCTCGACATCGCCGAGTTGCACGGCATCCGCGTCAAGGACGGCGAACTCAGCATCGGCGCGGCCACAACGTTCACTGAACTCCGGCATTCAAATGATGTGGCGCAACACGCGCACCTGCTGGTGGATGCGGCCGCCACCATCGGTGCCGCCCAGATTCAGAACCGAGCCACTCTCGGCGGCAACATCGCCAATGCCTCCCCTGCCGGAGATTCGCTCCCGGCCCTTCTGGCCCTCGGCGCAAGGGTCGTACTGAGCGGCCCGGACGGGTCGCGCACAATCCCGTACGACACCTTCCATACGGCTTACCGCAAGAGTGTCCTCCTCCCGACCGAGTTGATCGAGCGGATCCTCATTCCGCTCCCCACCCCCAGGGTTCAAGTGTTTCGCAAGGTCGGCACCCGCGCCGCCCAGGCCATCAGCAAGGTCGTAATCGGCTTCACGTGCGACGTCACACCCCCCGGAGCGTTGACCCGGGCTCAGCTCGCGATGGGCAGCGTCGCCCCCACCCCGACTCGACTGGGCGCCGTCGAAGCACTCCTCGAGGGCTCTCACCTGTCGCGCGGTCTCGCCGATCAGGCGGCCGCTCTGGTGGAAAGCACCATCACGCCCATCGACGACATCCGTTCCACCGCCGCGTATCGGCGCCATGTGGCGGGTTCGGTGGTCCGCCGCCTTCTTCTTGAACTTCTGGAGTCCCCTGCGCCTTGGTCGCCGTGACGCCACGGTTTTCCTGGCCATGCCGAAGGTCGGCGACGCCCGAACGCATGTTCGGATTCCTGCGCGTGGTCGCAGGCGCCATCCTCCTTCGCAAACCCGCGTAACCAAGCGATCCATCCAGGCGGTGCCGCCCTTAAGATCGAGGCCATGAAGCCCGCCAAACGTTCCCTTTCTCCCGCCGCAACCAAGGGCCTTCTCCGGCCGCTCGCGAAGGCCTGGAAGAACTACACCACCGCCTTCCCGGGTGACCCCGAGGAACGTCAGCCCGTCCACTCGGTCTACGGCGGCGCTCACCTGTTCAAGGCCGACACCGCGAAGCGGCTCAGTGAGCTGTCCCTCAAGGCCCTGCACGAGAGCACGCCTGATGCAGCGAGCCTCGGCTCCACTCTGAACCTCGACCCACGACTCGCCGACACAATCTACGACCGCGTGGTGCGCAAGCTCGAGCGCGAAGCGGTGGAGGATTTTCGAATCGACTTCGAAGACGGCTACGGCAATCGCCCCGACGAAGAGGAAGACGCTCACGCGTCCCTGGCCGCCGAGGAGGTGGCGAAAGGCCATTCCCAAGGGAGCCTTCCCCCCTTCATCGGCATTCGGATCAAGCCCCTGACCGCGGAACTCGCGGCGCGCAGCCTTCGCACTACGGACATCTTCATCAGCACACTTCTCGCCCGCACGAGAAACCGGCTACCCGCGGGTTTCGTGGTCACCCTGCCCAAGATCGTGGCCAAGGAGCAAGTGCAGATCACGGCAAAGGCCCTGGCCGCTTTAGAGAAGGCGCATCGCCTCAAGACCGGGACACTGAGAATGGAGTTGATGGTCGAGACCACCCAGTCGGTCTTCAGCCCAAGCGGTGAAGTCGCGTTGCCCCAGCTGATCAAGGCCGGCGCCGGTCGGGTTCGTGGCGCTCACCTCGGGACTTACGACTACACCGCGGGGTGCAACATCACCGCTCAGTACCAGTCGATGACTCATCCGGCCTGCGACTTCGCGAAGCACGTCATGCAGGTTTCACTCGCGGCCACCGGCGTCACCCTCTCCGACGGGGCGACAAACGTGATGCCGGTCGCACCTCATAAAGCCGCGGCCGGCCAGTCGCTTAGCGCTGAACAGAAGGCCGAGAATCGAGAAGCCGTCCACCGGGTCTTCCGCCTTCACTACGAACATGTGCGCCACTCGCTCCGCCAGGGTTACTACCAGGGCTGGGACCTCCATCCGGCCCAACTCCCCACGCGCTACGCCGCGGTCTACGCGTTCTTCCTGGAAGGCCTCGATCCCTCCTCGGCTCGACTGCGCAACTTCATCGAACGCGCGGCCCAGGCGACCCTGCAAGGCGAGGTCTTCGACGACGCCGCGACCGGGCAGGGGCTTTTGAATTACTTCCTGCGCGCCCTCAACTGCGGCGCCATCGGCATGGGCGAAATCGAAGCCACGGGACTCACGGTGGCCGAGATTCAGACTCGATCGTTCGCCCAGATTCTCAAGGGCCGCCGAGCCCGGGCGAAGTAAGGCCTGGCCGACGTGATCTCTCCCCGAACCCCGAAAGGTATGAACATGATGATGCGATCCCCCCTTTGTCTGCTGATCTCCCTGACCGCCTCCGCGGCCTGGGCCCAGGCTGCGAACCCAAACCCGGAAATAGCCCGCTTTCAACAGCAGGCCGACCGGGTCACGATCATCCGCGACGACCGTGGGATTCCCCACATCTACGCGAAGACCGACGCGGATGCCGTATTCGGGATGATCTTTGCCCAGGCCGAGGACGACTTCAATCGGGTCGAGACGAACTACCTGACTTCGCTGGGGCGTCTCGCCGAGGCCGAGGGCGAACGCGCCCTCTATCAGGATCTTCGGCAGCGGCTCTTCATCGCCGAGGTCGAACTGAAGCGGCTTTACGGCGCGAGCCCTGCGTGGCTGCGAGCCCTCATGGACTCCTGGGCGGCCGGACTCAACTACTACCTCCACACCCACCCGCAGGTGACGCCTCGCGCCATCACGCGCTTCGAGCCCTGGATGCCCCTGAGCTTCAGCGAAGGCAGCATCGGTGGCGACATTGAGCGAGTGTCGGTGGCCGCCCTCAGGGCCTTCTACGAGAAGGCACCCGTCGAAAAGGTGGCGGCCGTCGAAGACACGCGATTCGAGGAGCGCGGCGGATCCAACGGTTTCGCGATCATGCCGTCGCATACCGCGAACGGAAAGGCGCTGTTCCTGATCAATCCTCATACCTCGTTCTACTTCCGCTCCGAGGCCAAGGTGACGAGTGAAGAGGGATTGAACGCATACGGTGCTTCGACCTGGGGTCAGTTCTTCGTGTATCAGGGCTTCAACGATCGTCTCGGCTGGATGCACACCTCGAGCGGCATCGACAACATCGACGAATACGTGGAGACGATCACCGGAAGCGGCGATGCGCTCTTCTACAAACACGGGTCTGCGCGGAAGCCGGTCAAGGTCCGCAAGGTGACGCTGCGCTACAAGACCCCGCAAGGCCTCGCCTCGCGTGAGTTCACCACCTACAGAACCCACCACGGGCCGATCGTTCGCGAAGCAACCGCGGCTGAGATCGCGGGTTTGACACGAACCGGAGGGCGCGAGGGCGCGCAGCCTGGCCATCTGGGGCAAAGCACGACTTCGAAAGGCGAGCAGCGGCCCCCCAGCTCAAAATGGATCTCCGTGGCGATGATGGAGGAACCCCTGAAGGCCCTCATCCAGTCCTACACACGAACCAAGGCGCGGAACCTCCAGGAGTTCCGTAAGACGATGGACCTCCACACCAACTCCTCGAACAATACAATCTACGCGGATGCGGACGGCGCCATCGCCTATTTCCACGCGAACTTTGCCCCCAGGCGCAACCCCACGTTCAACTGGCGGAAGCCGGTGGACGGCTCGGACCCTGCCACCGACTGGAAAGGGGTCCATACCGTGGCCGAGAGTCCTCTGGTGCTGAGCCCGAAGAATGGCTGGCTCTACAACACCAACAACTGGCCGTACTCCGCGGCGGGCGCAGACTCTCCGAAGCGCGCCAACTTCCCCGCTTACATGGAGGAGGAAGTGGAGAATCCTCGCGGCATCCACGCCATCAAGGTACTGTCCGGCCGCAAAGACTTCACCCTCGATACCCTGATCGGCGCGGCCTACGACTCCTACCTGCCGGCCTTCGCCGACATGGTCCCGCCGCTCATCAGGGCCTGGGATGACACGAAGGATGACGACCCCATGAAGGGAGTCGCGGCGGAGGCCATCCGGACTTTGCGAGCCTGGGACTTCCGCTACGCCCCTGACTCGGTCGCCACCTCCCTGGCGGTTTTCTGGGGCGAGGAGATGTGGCGACGAACCGCTCGCGACGCCGGGGACGAAAGCTCCACCGTCTACGACTACATCGTCCAGAAGACCACGGGCGCCCAGAAACTCGCAGGGCTGCAAGCCGCGATCGAGCGCCTCACGGGTGATTTCGGCCGATGGGACACGGCCTGGGGCGATATCAACCGCTTCCAGCGCCTGACCGGCGATATCGTCCATCCCTTCGACGATGCCGGCCCCAGTCACCCCGTACCCTTCGTCTCCTCGCGCTGGGGTTCTCTAGCCTCGTTTCAGGCCCGCGCCTACCCGCAGACGAAGAAGTGGTACGGAACCAGCGGCAACAGCTTCGTGGCCGCGGTGGAGTTCGGCGACAAAGTCCGCGCGCGCGCGGTGATGGCGGGGGGCCAGAAAGCAGACCCTGCCTCACCCCACTTCAAGGATCAGATCGAACGCTATGCCTCCGGAAATCTCCGCGACGTGTACTTCTACCGCGAACAACTCGAAGGCCACACCGGGCGAACCTACCATCCGGGCAAGTAGGCGAGCCACCGCCTTCAGCGAGGCGAGGCCAGGTGGCGGGTCAGAATCGGCCGGATGCTGGTGAGGGCCGGTGCGAAGAGTTCCATCTGCGTCGGATCGGCGAAGACCGCCGCGAAGTCCTCGGGGGTGAAGGCGCGGGCCAGGCGCGAGGCGTAGGTGTCGCGCAGAAGGCGGACGTAGTGGTCGATATCGTAGTCCCGTCCATCCGCGGTCGGGGGCGGCGGACCACCGCCCTCCCGCTCCTCCACCACTCCGCCCGAGCCGGATCGCGTCCGATAGACGCGGACACGTTCCCCGAGACTCCAGACGTCTCGCCCGCTCGCGAGCATCGCGTCATAGGTGAGCTCTCTCCGCGCTTCCCGCGTTCCAAGATACTGCTCCCGCGTCTTGGTCAAGCGCACCCGGGACGACACATCGTAGGTCGACAATTCGCGCCGGCGGAGGGCCGAGACCGTTTCGAGATAGGCCGCGCGCACTCCGGCCACATCTCCTTGCAGAAGGCGGCGGATCGAAAGCCGCAAAAAGGCCTCGCCGAAGGGCTCGGCCCGGCTGGAGCGGAACGCCACTCCCCGCAGGATGAGAACGCCGTCGTAGGTCAGGAGCGCGTAGTTCTTCGGCTCGTGGGAGAGCATCGCCGCGTAGCGGCCTTCAAACTCGAGCTGCACCAGTGTGGGCAGCAGGGCGGCCACCTCTGAAACCACGCGACGCTCGTCTGCCTCGGTCCACGACTCGGGCACCGCGAAGTAGACGCCGTCGGTGTCGGCCTCGAGCAGAGTCACACCGCGAGCGGCCAGTTCACGGCTCATGAAACCAAGAAGCTCCCGACCGCGCCGGGTAACCTCATTCGCAGCATCGACATCGGCGAATCGGGTCAGGCCGCCGCCCGCCGCGAGGTAGCCATAGGCCGAGTTCACGACAAGTTTCATCGCGGACGAGGTGGCCTCGTGGGTGAAACGCTCCGCCGATCCGCGGGGCGCTTTCTTCGCGGCCGATTTCTCGTGAAGGCGGCGGTCGACGAGGCGATCCACCAGCGCCAGCATCGCCCCAAGATGGTCCCGCGCGGGGCCGATCCGATACTCCCGCATCAACGAGGGATAGAGGCTCGCGACATCCGCCTTTACAACCCGGTGGGCCACACCGGCCGCGAACAGATGCAGAGCGGCTCCACTGTGAGCCACATCGCGGCCGGGACGATAGGAGGGCAGCGCCTCCCCGGCCCGCAGGTACGCTCGCGCCAGCAACGGATCGATCACGCCGGTCGCCGCTCCCGCGTCCGCGAGCCGTTCGTAGCGGCGC
>CAZFQH010000193.1:0-7766 GCA_964520805.1 uncultured Acidobacteriota bacterium
TCTTCAACCGGCACGCCTTTATCGTCCCAAAGCGTTTTGTTATAGAAGCCCGCGACGACATCGACCACAGACAAGTTCGGGCGTCCCACCGTCCTCCCGGTCCCGGTCCGTCCCAAGCGCCCCGAGAGGCGAGCCGCACGGGCAGAGGCCCCCCTTCTGTCGAGGCAGCAGGTCCCAGCACTTTGGGCAAAGTGGAGGGTCGTGAGCGGCGATCAATGCCCCGCAGGAGAGGCAGGGGGTCGGAAACAAGACCCCGGCCAGGGCATCCCACGTCTTCGTCCAGAACAGAGCCAAAACGAAGACGCCCCTTTCTCGCCTTAGATCAAACCCGCTTCGATTTTTTCCTGACAGCTCAGGCAGTGTTTCGCCCACGGAACCGCTTCAAGACGCTTCCGCTCGACGCCATCCCCACAAACCACGCAAGCGCCGAAGCTCTTCTCGTCGATCCGGATAATGGCGTCGTCGATCATCTGGATCTCGTCGCGTTCCTTGTTCGAAAGACTGAAGAGGAACTCCTTGGTGTAGGAGTTGGCGGCTTTGTCCACCGGATCATGGGAGGAGTCCGAGTCGACCAGCTTGCCCTGGGAACGGGTTTTGTCGTAGCCCCGGGTGATGTCGGTCTTCTGCTCGACGAGGCGCTTCCGATAGATCTTGAGCGTCTTTGTGTCCATGTCCGATCTTCTCTCCTTAGTGTCTCTATTTCCAACAGACATTGCTTCAACCCCGCAGGGCCTTGAGGTCAGGCGATTCCAAACCGTTTGCATTTTTCCCAAAGCGACTTGCGCGAGATGCCGAGCGTCCTCGCCGCCTCGGCCCTGGTTCCCGAAGAGTTCTCCATCACCCAGACGATGTACGCCCGCTCTACCGCTTTGAGGGTCCCAGGTTGGGAGCGGAAATAACGCACGACAGTATCAGGAGTGATCAGGTCCGCGGGTAGCGAGGAGACTTCAAGAACGCCATCGCCGTCGTGTTTCAACGTCGCGCGCTCAATCGTCGATTGCAACTCACGGACATTACCGGGCCACGAGTAGGCCTCGAGCACCTGCCGGGCCGTCTCCGAGAAACCGCTCGCTCGGGTCTTCAGACGCTTTCGTTCGGAGGCCAGAAAAGTGCGGGCGAGAGGCATGATGTCCTCGACCCGCTCCCGCAAGGGCGGGACCGGGATGGTGATTACGGACAGCCGGTGATACAGGTCATCGCGAAACCGGCCCTGGGCGATCGCCTCTTTGAGCGACCCTCGCGATGTCGCCACGTAGCGCACATCGACCACCCGTTCAACGCTTTCACCCAAACGCTGTACTTTGCCGTCCTCAATCGCACGAAGAAGCTTCGCTTGAACCGCCAGGGCCAGTTCCTCCACATGATCGAGGACCAGGGTGCCCCCATTCGCCCGCTCCAGCCGGCCGTTCTGCGCCTCGAAGGCATCAGTAAAAGCTCCCCGGCCGTGCCCGAAAAACTCCGAGTCGGCGATCGACTCCGCGAGGGCGCCGCAGGAAAGAACTTCGAACGGCCCCTGTTTTCGCGGCCCCAGATCATGAAGGGCTTCAGCGATCCGGCCCTTGCCGCAGCCGGTTTCGCCTTCGATGACCACCGGCGCCGTGGCGGCCGCCACTCGTGGCAGCCAGGACGCGATGTCCTTCATGGCCTTCGAAGCGGCGACCATGGGTTCGGGATTCAATCTTTGACCTCTTCGCGCCGCGCGCCGCCCCACAAGCGTTCGAGGTCGTAGAACTCGCGGCTCTTAGGAGTGAAGACGTGAATCACGAACGGTCCGTAGTCCATCAGAATCCATTCGCGGCGCGGGTAGCCCTCAAGGTGGCGAGGCTTGACGCCTTCGAGACGGAGCTTCTCCTCGATCTCGTCGATGATCGCGACCACCTGACGCTGGTTCCTTCCGGTGGCAATCACGAATCCGTCGGCCAAGCCCGAACCCTCGACCAACTCGAGCACCACCACATCCTCCGCCTGCTTGGCCAATGCGGCCCTGGCCGCGGCCTGGCAAAACTCCATCGCGTTCACTTGTACAGCCCTTTCTCCTCGATGTAGAGCCGCACCGATTCGGGGGTGAGATAGCGGACGGACCGGCCCGCCCGCACGGATTCCCGGAGTTCGGTGGACGAAATGCCGAGCCCGGGGAAGTAAACGAAACCATCGACGCGGGCAGACTCTGGATCCCCTGGCCGGCCAAGGATCCGGATCTCCGCGAGCTTTTGAACCTCCGCTACGTCCCGCCAGCCCGGAAGACCGAGACCGGCGTCGGAACCGACGATGACCGTCCATTGGTTCAGGGGCTCTCGCTCCGCCAGTTGCCGCAGGGTATCCACCGTGTAGCTCGGCGCCTCACGGCGCAATTCGCAATCGTCCACGGCGAACGACGGATTGTCGCGCGCGGCAAGGCGAAGCATGGCGTGACGATCCTGGTCGGGGGCGAAACACGCGGCCTTGAAGGGAGACTGGCGGGCGGGAATCAACAGGATCCGATCGAGGAGGAAGGCCTCAAGGGCCCATTGCGCGGCGCGCAGGTGCCCGTGATGCACGGGATCGAATGACCCCCCGAATATGCCCACCCGCATGGCTTAGGCCTCTTCCCGGGGGGTCTGAAGCAGTGAGGCGAGATGAGCCGTCAGTTCCTTGAGGCCCGCACCAGTGGCGCCCGAGATCTCGAAAAGCTTCAACCCATCGCGCTTCGCGATGGCCTGGATCTCCGGCAGCGGATCCGACTCGCCATGGGCGAGATCCCTTTTGCTCGCGACCAGAACCCGGGGACGGGTCGAGAGGGCCTTCGAGAAACTGTTCAGCTCCTTGCAGATGGTCTCGTAGTCCGCGGTCACATCATGACCCGACAGGCCCGAGCTGTCGATGACGTGCGCCAGCACCCGGGTCCGCTCGATGTGTCGCAGAAAATCGAGGCCGAGCCCCGCCCCCGTCGATGCGCCTTCGATGATGCCGGGAACGTCCGCGACCACGAAGTCGAAATCGTCCCACGACGCCATGCCGAGTACGGGGGTCAGGGTGGTGAAAGGGTAGTCGGCGATCTTGGGTTTCGCCGCGGAAATCCGGGAGAGCAACGTCGACTTTCCGGCGTTCGGCAAGCCCACGAGACCGACGTCGGCCAGCAGCTTCAGATCCAACCACAGCCAGCGCTCTTCGCCCGCTTCCCCGGGATCTGCATTACGGGGCGCCCGGTTCATGTTCGAGAGATAGCTCTTGTTGCCTCGCCCGCCGCGTCCACCCTGGGCGATCAAAAGCCGTTGGCCGTCCTCGACCACTTCCCCGATCACCGTGTCAGTCCCCTCTTCGCGGACCACCGTTCCGAGCGGAACCTGAATGAGGGTGTCTTTCGCCTCGCGGCCCGTGCGGTTGCCGGGGCCACCGTGGGCACCCCGCTTGGCCCGGAACTCGGTGTGGAACCGGAGGGGCAGAAGGGTGTTCTGGTTGACCTGGCCCACGAGGATCACGTCGCCGCCGGCTCCGCCGTTGCCGCCGTCGGGTCCGCCCATGGGCACGAACGTCTCGCGTCTGAAACTGGCGCAGCCGCGTCCGCCGTCGCCGCCCTTTACGAAAATCTTGACGCGGTCGACGAACACTTAGAGAACCACACTTAGAGAGCCAGGACCGGAATCTTATGAGCCCTCAAACGAGGGTTTTGCGGCGCTTCGGAAAGCGCTTACGCCTCGACCGGAACGATGCTGATGAACTTCCCGCGACCGCCATGGTCTTCGAAGCGCACGTGGCCGCTCACCTTGGCGAACACCGAATGATCCTTCGCGAGGCCCGCGTTTTTGCCGGCCTTGAATCCGGTTCCCTTCTGGCGCACGATGATGCTTCCGCCGGAAACAAGTTCGCCGCCGAAAGCCTTCACTCCGAGGCGTTGAGAATTGGAGTCGCGGCCGTTCCTTGAGGATCCGCCGCCTTTATTGGTAGCCATTGTCTTGGTAGCTCCTTAGGCCTGGACGAAGTCGACGAGAACCGTCGTGAGGTACTGACGGTGGCCGCGCGTCTTTTTGTAGTGCTTGCGGTGCTTGAACTTGAACACCCGCACTTTGGTATCGCGGATCTGGGCCACCACAGTGGCGCTCACCGTGGCTCCGGACACCGGATTTCCCGCCGAAACGCCAGCGTCGGTGCTGACGAGCAACACGTCCGAGAAGGTGATCTTGTCACCCACGTTGTTTTCAAGCCGATCGACCTGGAGCTTCGCTCCCGGTTCAGCCCGATACTGTTTTCCGCCGGAGCGGACAATTGCGTAAACCAAGGTGGCCTCCGTCTAGACCCGAAATAGAGCCAGTGATTCTACCCCAAGCGGAGGATTCTCAGCAGAGTCGGGGGTCGAAACCTCCGAGCGGTGTAGGAGCGACCCCTTGTGGGCGCCCATTGAGGCCGTGCGGACCCAAGAGCTAAAAGTCGTATCCGATCCAGAACTGGAACCGAGGGGAGGTGCTGCGAACCTTGAGATCGGTCAACCAGCTCCAGTCGAAATGCATGGGCATGCCGAGCAGAAAAGCCTGAATCCCGATGCCGAACGAGGCGCGTCCGTCCACCAGTCGACGCCCCTCGACGGCCTGACCAAAGAGGGGATCGTTCACGAAAGACACGCCGGGTTCGCTGGTCCAGAGTTTGAACGGCTCGTCGGGGTAGTGCGCCCCGCCCATGCCGCCAAACACGGTGCCCCGCACCGGCCCCAGAAGGCCAATCGGGGTGAGCATCACGTCGATCAGGGGAATCCGCAGCTCGGCATTCGCGAAGAAGCCACGGGAGCCAACGAAGGAGAGGTATTCGTAGCCCCGCATCTCCATGTTTCCTCCGAAGCCAAAAAGACGCGGTTGATCCCCGCTCGAGGAGAACCCGCGAACTCTCGTGGCCAGGAGCATCGACGTGCCGCCCACCCGCATGTATTTCCGGGCATCGAGCTCGATGGTATTGCGGGCGATCAGCGACCCGAGCTTTGGGGAGTACTCGAACGAGAGGTTCACAGTCGACCCGGCCAGCGGCCCGAACTCCCTGAACCGCGTAGTCTCACGGGTATAGCCGACGCTCAAAGGCAGGGCGCTTCCACTGTAGACCGGCACCTGCTGGCCCAGGAATCCGGCTTGTTGAACCACCTGAGCCTGGATCAACGGGTCCGCGTATCCGGTCTTGATTCGCGAGTAGCCCCCCGCGATCTGAATACGATTGAACTTGTCGAGCGGATAGACCGCGAAACCGATGGCCTGGGTGTAGCGCTCTGTGGTCAAGGCCCCATCACGGGTATAGAGCGAAGAATACTGATAGGGCGAAAAGTAGTAGTACGTGAAGTCGGAGGCGGTGACCCCCCAGTTCCAGCGCGAGGACAGGTTTGCGTACTGGGCGGAATAATTCCGATACTCGCGGATGGAGCTCGCCGTGAAGACGAAAGTCTGATCCCCGAGCACGTCCGTAAGCGCCACCTGTGAACCCCCGAAGAAATCCCCGTTCGAAGTGAAACCCACGTTCAAGGGGGGACGTCCTTCGAGGAACATGCCTTCGAAGAGCCGCTTCCGCCGCTTATTTTCGGCCACCACCTGGTGCGTGACATCCGGCTGGAAGTCGACCACATCGGTGGGTGCGCTCGCGAGGGCCTGCTCGACCTCGCGACTCGGCTCCGCCGGATCCACGGTATAGAGCTGGTACTCGCCCTTGAAGTAGCTGATGAAGCCGATGCGATCGCCCTGCGTGGTCTTGAGGGGGGCGGGGGCCATGTTGCCTACCATGGCGTCCGTGAACTGTTTGATCACCCCCGTCTTCAGGTCAATACTGCGAAGGTTGTAGATCCCGTCATCTTCGTTGGACGAATAGAGCACCTCGCTCCCGTCCGCGGAGAAGAAGGGAGCCACATCCGCGAACGGCCCGTACGTCAAATCGATGCGCCGTGCCGGATTTCCGAGCGGGAACATGACGATCTTGTGGTGGCCGCTGACCCGGCGGTTGTAGACCACGAGGCTCCCATCCGGAGAGATCCGGGGATTCGCGTCAAAGAAGGCGTCGTTGGTCAGATTCCGATACTCGCCGGTTTCCAGGTTCACGAGATAAATGTCGGCGATCCCCTCTTTGGTGGCGGCGATCAGCGCCTGCTTTCCGTTCGGCAGGATGCAGGGAGACTCCACTTCATCGAGATCGAAGGGAATTCGCTTCACCACGTCACCGGACAGAGGCGAGACGAGGAACAGACTGCGCTTCTTTCCCGTGCGCCCCACGAAGGCCACCACATCTCCCTTGGGGGAAAAGTCGATGGTGCGACCGGTAACGAAACCTTCCCCGGGGAAGGTCACGTTTTCATATTTCCCGGTGTAGCCCCGAGTCAGATTCTTGACCACCGACCCATCCTTTGTGGACAACATCACGATATCCGCTTCGCCGTCGTTCCGGTTGCCGGTGATGGCCGCGATCACTTCGCCGGAAGGAGAGGGAGCGAAGGCATAGACCTGCGAGAACGAGGTCTTCTCTGGGTCAGGCGAGATTTCGGCACCGTAGTCGCTCGGCCGCTGGCGGTCGCGGAAAGGCTTGAAACGTTCCTTGAGCCACTTCTCAAAGGCCTCATCGAACTCTTTGGGGCTCATCCGGAAGGTCTGCTGATAGATGTTGTCGTCGGACGTGGCGATGACGCTCTTCCGCAAGGTGTAGAGGAACTGACGAATGCCTTCTTTGCCGAAACGAGCCGCGATGAAGTCGAAAGCCGCGTGACCCAGGTTGTAGTCGACCCGCCCGCCCGCCACCTGCATCTTCGACATCCGGGGAATCTGGTCGTTGAGGGCGGCGTCTCGCACCGTCATGAGATCGTGAGAATCCCAATCCCCGCGCAGATAGTCGGCGAGCCCTTCATCCACCCACAGCGGGATACCCCGCGACACCACACCGCGCGGGATCAGATCGAACTCGAAGATGTGCGCGAGCTCATGCGTGATAAGACCCTGAAGGCGATCGGGGGCGCCGTCGACCGGAATCACCATGCGGTTGCGGATGGGTTCTGAAAAAGCCTGCACACCTTCCGGAATGAAGTCCGGGAAAAGGTTTGTCTGCTCGAATTCCGAATGCGTCTTGTAAAAGACCACCGGGATCGAGGACTGGATCTCGTGCTTCAACTCCGCCGAGATGTGCTGGTAGCTGCTCTCGAGATAAGAAACGAGCCGGGCCAGATGCTGCTCGAACTCCGGGTAGTAGTACACCTCAAAATGAGGGCTTTTGTACACGCGCCAGGCAAACTTGTCGTAGTTCACCTTGTTCTTGCCGAAGTACGGAATGTACTGGGCGAAAGCCAGCGGTGCGGCCAGGGTTAGAACCACAAAGGCGGCAAGAAGGCGGAGTTGTCGTTTCGTCAGGATCTCAGTCATCGTCATCCTCAAAGGAGGCGTCGCTTAAGGCAGAAGCACGCGGGTTCCGCGGATCTTCTGGGGTGAAATGACCCCCAGGAAGTTCGGCAGAAGACGGTCCATCAGTTCGAAATAGGAGGAGAGTGGAGACACCTTCTGCTCTTCGCCGTAGACCACCTCTTCCGAAAAACGTTCCTTGTGAAGAAGCCGCCCGGTGGCGCCGTCGATAAAGGAGAAGTCCGCAGAAAGGGTGAAGGCCTTTCGTTCCGAGTAGCGGTTGCCGCGAGTTTCGCGAACGCGACCGGTCCGCGGGTCACGCAACAAAGCCGCCTCCTGCTGAAACCCGGAGCGGTTCTGTTCTTCAAAGGTGAGTTTGCCGGTGATGATCAGTGGGTTCTGATATTCCTCACCCAGCTTTCGCCAGAACGCCCCATCCTGGAG
>CAZFQH010000194.1:0-6440 GCA_964520805.1 uncultured Acidobacteriota bacterium
GCGTTAGTCTCGGTGGCTCGGTTCTTACCCTGCCCAATCCCGATCCCTTCGTGTTCATGTACGTGAGGAAAGAGGCAGTCCTCTCAAGCCAGATCGAAGGTACCCAGAGTTCCTTGCAGGACCTTCTTGCGGCGGAGGCTCAACTCGTCGATCCGGGCGCTCCGAAAGACGTGGATGAATGGCAACGGCCGGGTGGGACGCCTCTTGATCACATTCCTCCTGACCAAGCGCAGCATCCTTCATAAGCCAGTGCGGTCTCTCTCGCACTATTTCAAGCACATCGACAGCGGTACTACGACCCTCTGCAGGCGGTGCGGGCGGATGAACGGGTCAGCAGCCGGTCAAGGAATCACGATGGCGGGCAGTGTGGCCCGGTTGAGGGCGGTGATCTCACCGGAGAGAAGGGCGGTCCATTCCAACGCGATCACATCGATCTCCGCCTTGTAGGTCGCGAACACTTCGCGCATGCCCTGAGTGGGCACGCCGTCGTTCTCCACCACGAAAGAGTAGAGGGGCGAAATGCGGGAGTAGAGCGTGGCCCCGCCCTTGAAGGCGAGGATGTCGTAGACCACCTCGGCCTTCGGATTGTGGAGCCTCTCTTCGATCGCGTCGAGCCTGGGCAACAACGCGTCCGCGAGCTTCATCCAGTCGGCCCCCGCCGGGTTGTCCTTGACGAGATCTCTTCGAGCCCTCACCTGCGCGCGGATGCTGCGGATAGCGTCCACGATCTTCGTGAGGCGGGTGATTTCGTCGCGGATTGACAAGGAGAACGCGAGCTGCTGGTCGTAGTCCGAAGCGCTCATCTTCAGGTTCAGGCGTGGATCCGGGATCACCGTCAAAGGCTCGGTGTAGGACTTCCCCATCACGTTCAGTCGCACCGTGTAGTTGCCGGGAGGGGCGAGCGGACCCGCGCCCGGCTCGCCCATATCGATCTTGGCCTGCCAGATCTTCCTGGCACCTTCGTGGCGGAAGTCCCAGAACGCGCGCTGCACGCCCGCGTCGTTCTTGAGATCGGCCTCTGTCGCCTCTTCGATCCAGCTGTCTGGATCCTCCACCGGCCACGGCATGGGCTCGGGGGTGTTCTTGAGCGTGCGGATCACGACGCCCTGGCCATCGAGGATCTCCACCGTGAAATCCTTCTCGGACTTGGCCTTCAGGAAGTACTCGATCATGGCGGCGGCGGGTGGGTTCTGACCCTTGACGCCGTAGTCATGGAAGTTGCCGGAGTACCGCCACCGGGTGGCGGGCGCCACAGGGAAGAGATGAGCGTCCGCGTTCTTAGTTCCGGGCGTCCACTGACGGAGAGCCGTGAGGTTGTCGAGGATCCAGAGCGACCGGCCCATGGTCCCCACCACCAGGTCATCGCCCTGCACGCGCAGGTCGCTCACCGCCACCGTTGGGAGGTTCAGCTTCAGCGGCTCCCACGTTGCCCCGTCGTCGCGAGAGAAGATCACGCCGCGTTCGGTACCCGCATAAAGCATGCCCCGCTTCTTCGGGTCCTCCCTTACCGTACGCAGGTAGACATCCTGCGGCAGCGAAGAGGAGAGCGTTTTCCAGGTCTTCCCGTGGTCCGCAGTCTTGAAGAGGTAGGGCTTCATGTCGTCGAGCCGATGCGCCTCGATCACTACATAGGCGGTTCCCGCGTCGAAGAGCGAGGCCTCGATCATCGACACCGTGGCGAAGTCGGGGAACTTCGGCATATTGGGAGTGACGTTCGTCCAGGCCTTTCCGCCGTCCTCGGAGATCTGGACCAGGCCGTCATCCGAGCCCGACCAGAGAACCCCCGCTTTGAGCGGGGATTCAGCGAGAGCGAAGACCGTCCCGAAGTACTCGACGCCGGTGTTGTCGCCGGTGATGGGACCTCCCGCCCACTGCTGCTTCGACTTATCGTTCCGGGTGAGATCCGGGCTGATGATGGTCCACGTCTGCCCGGCGTCGCGCGTCTTGAAGATCAGCTCGCCCGCGTGGTACACGGTCTTGGGATCGTGGGGCGAGATGAGGATGGGTGCGGTCCATTGGAAGCGGTGTTTGAAGTCGGCGGCTCCGTGGCCGGATCCATTCTCGGGATACGCGGACACGTTCCGCGCCTGTCCGGTCTTCCGGTCGAAGTGAGTGAAGATGCCGAGGTACTCACCCGCGTAGACGACGTCTGGATTTCCGGGCTCGGACTGAGTGTGGCCGGCCTCTCCGCCGCCCACGTCGAACCATTCGCCTTGCGCGATCCCGCCACTCTTGAGCGAGTTCGACGGGCCGGAGGCGGTTCCCATGTCCTGCATGGCGCCGTGAACGCGATAGGGCACCGAGGTGTCGGTGGCCACGTGGTAGAACTGCGCGATCGGCAAGGGGGGGGTGTACCAGGTCTTGCCGGCGTTGGTGCTCACCGAGACGCCGCCATCATGGGCGACGATCATGCGGGCGGGGTTCTTCGGGTCGATCCACGCATCGTGGAAATCGCCGTGATGCGCGACCACGCTTTGGATCGACTTGCCGCCGTCGATGGTCTTCAGCAGGGGCACCTGGGGAAACCACACGATGTCCGCGTTCGTCGGATCGATGGTGAGGGTCGAGTAGTACCAGGCCCGCTGCCTCAGGGACCGGTGGGGACTGGCGAGCGAGAACGATTTGCCCCCGTCGTCCGAGCGGAACAATCCGCCCTTCTCCGACTCGATGAGCGCGTAAACCCGTTGCCCGTCCGAGGCGGCCACGCCGCAGCCGATCTTTCCTTTGATTCCCGCGGGGATCCCTTCGTCCTCGCCCAACTCCTTCCAGGTGTCGCCTCCATCGCGAGAGGCGTAGAAGCCGCTGCCCGGGCCGCCGCTGACCAGGTCCCAGGGTTTGCGCCGCGCCTGCCACAATCCGGCAAAGAGGATGCGCGGGTTGTTTGGATCCATGCAAACGTCGGACGCGCCGGTGTCCGCATCTTTCTTGAGAATCTGCCGCCAGCTCTTCCCGCCGTCCACCGTGCGATAGACGCCGCGTTCGGGATTGGGCCCGAAGGCATGGCCCAGCACCGCGGCAAAGGCGATCTCGGGATTCTTCGGATGGACGACCATGGTTCCGATCTGGCCCTCCTGCTTAAAGACGTGAACCCAGGTCTTTCCAGCGTCCGTGGACTTGTAGATACCGTTGCCGGCGGCGACGTTGCCGCGGATGTTGGCTTCGCCCGAACCCACGTAGATCACGTTCGGGTCCGACGGAGCCACCGCGATCGACCCAATCGACGAGATCTCCATCTCATCGAAGATCGGCTTCCACTGAATGCCGCCATCCAAAGACTTCCAAACGCCGCCGGATGCCGTGGTCACGTAGTAGGTGAATGGATCGCCTGCGAGCCCGGTGGCCCGGGTGGCACGGCCCCCGGTGAAAGGCCCCAGCAGACGGTACTTGAGACCGGGGAAGTCGATCGGCGGCTTCTTTGTCTCTTCGGCGGTGGCCAAAAGAGCGATGGCCGATACGAAGATTGCGGAAAAAACACGGATGCGTGGCAGCAAGGGAAGGCCTCCTGAAGACGTGGAACGTGCGCGGACCGGAATCCTAGGAGTCTGCGCTTCAGAGGGCAAGGGTGCTTGAGCCCTTTTGACAGTTGGCGGCGACGGCGCTAGTGTTCGCCCGCGATGCGACACGCCCTTCTCGGACTCAGCCTTATTTGCCTCTCGTCAAACTTGGCCGCGACGGCGACCGCCGCCGATGTCACCTACGCCGCGAGGGTCGACAAGAAGAGCCGCGTCTATGTTGATGTGGAGAACGACTCGAAGGTCGACATCCGGGTGACCTCCGTCGTGCTTTCTTTCTTCGATCGGAAGCAGCGGCTGCTCGACAAGAGCACCGTCGAATGCAACCAGGATTGCGCGGTCGGAGCCAAGGACGCCGAGTCGTTCGGGCCCATCGACGCTCCGGAGAACTGGGACACCGTGAAGGTGACCAACGTGTTCTACGAAGACGCGCCGGATGAGGATTCGGAAGCCCCCGAGCCGGCTTCGGCTCCCCGCGTGCGAGTTCCGTCACGTTCGACACCGTCGGCCACGGAGCCTGAGGCACCCTCGGCCCCTCGCGCCGGAGCCCCCACATCCCGGCCTTCCGCGTCCGCCCCGGCGGCGATCCCTCCTCCGCCTGCGCCTATCGCGGACGGAAAGAAGGAGTCGATCGAGGGGTACGCCGAATGGTGGAAGAGCAGCACCCTGATCGTGGACGGGCAGCGGGTGCGCCTGCAGTCGGGCGGGAAATTCAAAGGATCCGGCGGTGCGAAGTCCTTCTCACAGATCCCCATGGGTTACGAAGTGAAGGCGAAGGGCCGGCGCGACGAGGACGGGGTTCTGATCGCCGAACAGGTAGAGGCCAAAGAGAATGGCAGCGCGCTCTTCGAGAGTGACCTGCGAACGGCCTTTGACGAGATGGAGCAAAAGTACCTCTCCGAGCGCCGGATGTATGAGGAGGACGAGGACGGGGAGCGGGAAGACTACGGCCGGATGTTCACGCGGGGCCCCGAAGTCGAAAGAGTCCGCGGGATTCTCGATCGTCTCATCCCGGGCTATCTCGAGGAGCGTGATTTTCGGATCTACGTGGTCCAGAACAAAGAGTGGAACGCCATGGCCGCTCCGAACGATTCCTTGTACATCTTCACCGGTCTTCTCAACGACATGGACGACGACGAGGTCGCCATCATTCTCGGTCACGAACTGGCCCACGCCACCCACGAACACTCCCGCAAGGGTTTTAAGAAGAACATGCTGATTCAGCTTGCGGCCCTGGGTATCGCGGCGGTGGCCGAGGAGACGGTGAAGGGGAAGAACCGCAAAGAGGTCATTCAGGTCGCGGCGATGCTGGGTGCGACGGCCTGGGTGAGCGGTTACGGCCGCTCCCATGAGGACCAGGCCGATCGCGTGGGAATGCGCTACGCGTATGAAGCCGGATTCGATGTTCGCAAGGGCCCGGCCTTATGGAATCGGTTCGCGGCCAAGTACGGAGATTCCCCGAAACTGCTCAACTTCTTCTTTGGCGATCACTCGGTGGCCCAGGATCGAGCCCGGAATCTCACCCGCGAACTGAGCCTTAACTACCGGCGCTAGCCCGGCGCAGGGGCCGCAGGAGACGGCGTAGCAGCAAGCTCTGGAAAGTGGGCTCTCCGTATATGCCGTGATGATCGGCCTCGCCGAAGAGGACGTGCGATATCTCGGGCAGGCCCCATTCCCTTGAGCCGTCCTCGTCCAGGTGGGATCCGAGGACGCTCGAACGGGCCACTCGTCCGTCCCCGGCCTCGAACATCGCCTCCACCTCCGCGCGATTCCGAGGCTCGAACCTTGGACTTTGGCCGGGCCGATCCGGGGCCACCGCCCGCGCCAGCGTGGGGAGGCAGTCGCCCCCGAGTGCTGTCACGGGAATCGGACAGATCGAGTCCGGGGTCTGCGCCATCGCCTGATGGAAGGCGCGCGCGTGTTCGATGGCCGCGGCGACAAAGGCGCGTTCCTCATCCGAAGCGTTCCCATCCGGCTTCCATGGACCCCAGCCGAAGTCCATCCACGTTTTGGTCTGGTGCAGGTCCACCTTCATCGGTTCGCCCTTGCGATCGATGAGGGGCTTGGCTCCGAGCGGAGGCATCAGCTGATAGATCGCGGGCATGTGCGCGATCACCCCGGCCGCGAGGGTGGTGTTCGACATCCCCACCGGATTTCCATTGAGCGCGGCGCTGAGAGAGAAGATGCTGCCCGCATTTGGCGTGGCCACGAGGATCAACTGGGCAATCCGCCTCGCACCCGCCCAGGTCACCGGCCCTCCGGGCTCCGCGCTCCCGTAGCGAAGGTAATAGCGGGCGACGAGTCCCCCCATGCTGTGACCCACAACATTGAAGCGGGCGTCCGGCTCACCCCGGGCCACCGCAAGGGCATCGAGGTACTCACCCAAACGCGTCGCCGACTCCACCAGATCCCGCCGCCAGTCGTAGGTGAAGACGTGGAAGATGGCGCCTCTGGTTCCGGTCGAGCGCTCGTTGCGGTGGAAGCCGGCGTCGCGCAAAAGGCCCAGAAGGTCCGCGTATTCCGTGAAGCCGAAAAACCGGGGGGTCATTTCGTCGACCCCGATGAGTCCAAAGGGGCGGAGAGAATCGCGGCTGGATTTGAGGGGGAGGGTGGGGGGCAGGCGCAGATCATGATGCCCGAAGACGTTGCCTACGTTGAGCCATGCCGCGGTGCCGTCGGGGCGCTCCAGCCGACTGCCCATGATGCCGGGGAGGATCACGGTCGCCGGGAGGTCGGGGTGTTCGCGTGACTCGCGCAGCAGCTTCGGGCTGAACCGCCTTCCCGGCCGGAGCGAGTCGTAGAGCAGAGCGCCTGCGATTCCCGCCACCAGGCCCCCTGCGAAATGCAGCGCCGCGCGACCTCGACCTTGATCTCCCATGCCCAAATTCTAGTAGGGGCGGCGTTTGTAATCGCAGGGGCAGGCCTTGT
>CAZFQH010000194.1:6540-7762 GCA_964520805.1 uncultured Acidobacteriota bacterium
CGCAGCGCTTCGATGTCCTCGATCAGCCGCTCGATGTCGAAGGCCTGGGTTCCGTCTTGTTCCCCCATGCCCAAATTCTAGTAGGGGCGGCGTTTGTAATCGCAGGGGCAGGCCTTGTGCCTGCCCGGCGAGACGCGCGGGGTGATGCGAAGGACGCCCACCAGGGGCACCCCTACAACATCTCGAGCCGCAGCGCTTCGATGTCCTCGATCAGCCGCTCGATGTCGAAGGCCTGGGTTCCGTTGTAGATCCCGCGCAAACGCCGATGTTTGTCCACGAGCAGCACCTTTTCGGTATGCAGAAGGCGGCTTTCGGTTTCCCCCTCCAAGACGCGCGCGTCATCGGCGAAGTAAGACTCGCGCATCACCCTTTCGATCTCGCCCAGATCGCCGGTGAGCAGGCGCCAGGTCTCGGGCTGGATTCCGCGCAAGCGTCCGAATTCCGCGAGAACCTTCGGGGTGTCGGTCAGCGGCGTGACTGAATAGGAGACCATCACGACATCCGTCTGGCCCAACACTGCGGCCTGCAACGGTTTCAGCCGCTGCACCAGGGTCGGGCAGATGCTCGGACACGAAGCGAATAGAAAACTCGCCACGTGGATCCGGCCATCCAGGTCGGCCTCGGTAAAACGCCGGTTGTTCTGGTCGACGAGTTGGAAGGGCGCCACCCGATGGTCTACCTCGGCCCATCGGGGGGTGAAATCCCGCGACTCGTAGAACGGCAGGGAGGCGGCGCGCGACCCCCCGGGTTCTTTGAGCGCGCAGGCGGCCCCGCCCACCGTGATGGTGGCGAGGACTCCTAGTGTTAGCACCGGCCCTCTCACATCGAACCTGCGACGGGGAGGCACGGCTTCGAGTTCACCAGGCCGTAGGGCCTTCCTTTCCGGACCTCGACATTCAAGAACAGTTCGCCCTTGGATGACCAGGCCTGCTGGAGCCCGTTCTCGCGACCTTGCGAATAGTGCTTCAATTCGGCGAGTTGTCCGTGTGGATACCAGGACCGATAGACGCCCTCGATGACGTCGCCGTCATAGAACGTCTCCACTCGAGGGCCGCCCCCGGGCCAGAAGGCCACGTGACGTCCGACCTTGCGACCGTCCCGAAATGCGGTCTGACTGGCGAGGCTGCCGTCCTCGTGGAACGACTGAACGAGCCGGTCCGGTCGTCCCGGGACGAGGGTTCCGGCCTGAGCGAAGCCCGCGAGACTCGCGAGTACAAGAGCC
>CAZFQH010000195.1:0-7753 GCA_964520805.1 uncultured Acidobacteriota bacterium
GATGAGTCGAAGGGCCCGAATATCGGGAATATTCGGGCTCCTGAGCGAAGAAGCCCAGGCGGGATGCAGCGGCCCAAGGCCCGGCTGCGCGCCGTTCGGCGAATGCGGCAGACTTTTGTCACGGGCTACTAGTGTGCTCCATCACACCGACTTGCTCCTAATCCTAAAACGGGACGTCCTCGTCTGAGGCCTGAAAGTCGTCGGCCGGAGCGGGCTCGCCGGGCGCGCTGGAGCGGGGGGCGCCGTCTCCACGAGACCCGAGGAGAACGATCCGCGAATTGAAGCCGCTGACGCGGATCTTGGTGACGTTGCGCTTGATGCCGTCTTTGTCGGTGTACTCGTCATACTTGATCGAGCCCTCTACATAGAGGGGCTTGCCCTTTGTTACATAGTCGCGAACAACCTGCGCGGTTTTCCCGAAGACTTCAACCCGATGCCACTCGGTCTTCTCCTGCTTTTGTCCGGACTTATCGGTCCAGCTTTCGGAGGTGGCGAGGGAGAAGTTGGCGATGGGTTCGCCGGACTGGGTGTAGCGGATCTCGGGGTCTTTTCCGACATTGCCGATGAGCGTGACTTTGTTGACTGAGGCCATTTTTGAGCTTCCTTCGTGTTTGTTTCGTGTCGTGGCTTGGAGAGAGATTGCGTGGTGGACTCTGGCCCGGAAGTTGTCAGGGTTGGCCCAGTTTTTCGCGAGCCAGGCGGGCAGCCGGCGATCCTGGAAAGCGCTCGACAACAAATCGATACTCCAGAATGGCCTGGGACCGCCGCCCGAGGGCTTCGAGGGCGACGCCTTTCTTGTAGCGGGCGTCCGGAATCTTGTCGCTGGCCGCAAAGTCCCGTAACAGCGCATTAAACGCGGTGACCGCATCCTCGTATTTCGCCTGGGCCTGAAGGCATTCTCCGACCCAGTATTGGGCGTTATCGGCGAGATCGGTATCCCGATAGAGCCGCAGATACTCCTGGAAACCCTGAATCGACAGGTCGTAGTTCTTGCGGGCATAGTCGCTGTAGGCCTGCTGATACAGGTCGCGGGGGGCGATCGTCGGAGCCTCGCCGGGAGAGGTCCCCGGCGAAACATTCGGGGGCGCAGATCCGAGCCCCGGGGCCTGAGAGGCAGGGCCGGGAGTGCTGAAAGGTCCCGTGCGCAGACGGTCGGCAATCTCAGACAACTTCTCCTGCTGGTCTCGGATCGAGACTTGAGAACGCTCTTCCTGGATCTTCAGGTCTTGCTGAATACGTTTCAATAGGGCCGCCTGGTCGGCCAGAATGTCGATGATCTTGCGGAACTCCTTCTCGGATTCGATCCGTGCCCGCTCGGCCTCGGCCACCTGTCCTTGAAGAGTTGCGATCTGCTGAGTGAGAGCGAGGAACTCCTTCTTGTCGGCTCGCGCGACCGCAGGGACGGAGGCGAGAAGGACGGCGAGCAGGACCATTTTTCGAAGGCGAGGTAGGTGGACGATTTTCATGAGATCTAAACCTTTGGTTTTCTTGAAGGATGATACCGACGGACATCTCAGGACCGGGTCCCGCTGAAAGGGGAAAAGAAATTATCGGACGGTCTGGCTCCAGTCAGCCTGCTCGGTGTTTCCTGCCCCTACGCTCAGGACGCGCATCTTTCGCCCCATACGATCGATTTGCCCCAGTTGCTTGGTGCCGCCCCGATTGCACGAGAACACGAGGTGCCGGCCGTTGGGCGCCCACGAGGGATACTCGCAGCTACCGCGGCCGGTGGTGACCTGGCGGACCTGACCGGTGGCCAGGTCGACCACCGCGATCTCGAATTCGCGATTCTCCAGCCTCGAGGTGTAGGCGATCTCGGCAAACTCGCGAGAAGGGTTCCAGGCGCATCCGTCGTTGTAGGTGCCAACGCTCGATAGCCGTCGGACGTTCAGTCCCTCGTGGTCCATTACCCACAACTGAGGGGAGCCACTCCGGCCCGAGGTGAAGGCGATCTCGAGCCCGGAGGGACTCCAGCAGGGCGCGGTGTCGTTCGAGAACGTTCCGGTGAGATTTCGCGCACCCGTGCCGTCGATGTTAGCGACCCAGATGTCGAAGTTGCCACCGCGGTCGCCGCTGTAGGCGATTCGTTTCCCGTCCGGAGAAACCACGGGCGCGATCGCCTGCGCGTTTGGCGATTCCCGGGTCACGTTGGGGACCACCCGCCCCTCGTAGATCCAGGACAAGAAGATTTGCGGCGTGCCCGACCGATACGATGTGTAGATGAGACCCTTGGCGCCTGGAGTCCAGGCCGGGAGGATCGAGATGTTCTGGTTCACCGTGACCCGGCGGACATTGAAGCCGTCGTAATCGGCGATGTAGAGCTCCTTCCGGCCCCGTGCCGGGGGAGGGCCGGAGACCGCTGCCGTGGTCCTCGGGCCTCTTTCGACGGGCGATGGGGTGGAGCCCCGAACGGGAGCATCGCGGTCGGACACGAATACCAGGCGAGTTCTTGTGACCGCCTGAATTGAGGCGAGACCAAGGATGTCCTCGGCCGCCTGGTGTGCGAAGGCCCGGAACGTGTTCGGATTGCCGGGCTCAACGCGGCCCGCGTAGCGCTTGCTCATGATGGCGGAACTCCCATCGACGCTGAAGCTTCGCGCCTCCACCGCGAAGTCCGTTCCCGTCTGCATGGCCTCGAGTGTAACCAGGATGTTGGCGCCGACCGACTTCCAATCAAGGTAGCTCGGCGCCTTGGGGTCGACCAGCGGCAGCGAACGCATGAGGGATTCCGGAATGAGCTGGAAGCTCTCGAACTCCAGGTCGGCCTTCAACACCTCGCGAACGATCCCGCACGACGTCCGCACCGGTTCGACGGTGACGGAACAGGGCGCAATCGCGACTCGAGTGGCGGTTCCGCCGATGTCAATAATAGGGGGAGGATCCTGGGTCGAGAACGCAAGCGCCGACAGGGCCGCGAATCCACCGGTCAGGGTGGCGCTAAGAAACAGGCTTGAAGTTCGCATGGACCACCAGGGTCTCCTTGTCGTAGGCGTTTGGAAGAGGGCCGAGCGGGGTGCTCATAACCGCGCGTTCAGCCAACCGGTCGAGAGCCGCCAAACCTGACGACTCGATGACCTCGACGGCGTCGACCGAGCCGTCACGGTGAATGGTGAAAGAAATCTTCACGCTCCCGGTGAAATCAGGCCGGATCTGCCGGGCCCAGGTGGCCCATATCCGGTTCTTGATGGCGGCCAGATAGAAACCGAGCGGCCCTACCGGGCCGGTGGTTCCATCGATCACGCCCGCGTCCTGCGCCGTGAAGTCGAGCCCCGTGTTGGCGGCCGCGACGCCCGGGGTCGCAGCCGCCACCGGCTTGGGGGTGCCACCCTTGACGATCTTCTCGGTGGCCAATTCCCGCGACTCCCTGACCGTGGGTTCCTTCACGCTTCGTTTGAGATCGACCGGGGCCACACCCTTCTTGATAGTGGGGGCTTCGGGCTTGATCAGCTTTACGGGAGCGGGCAGCGGGGCTGGCGGTGCTGCCGTCTTAGCGGGTTCCGCCGCCGGTTCCGCCGGTTCGATCGAAGGCGCGGCGGTCTTCGGAATTCCCCCTCCGCGGGGAAGAGGAACCGCGAAACCATCGATCACCCGAATGATCGGCACCTTGGGGGTCAGCAGGGTGATGATGAGGATTGCGAAGAAGGTGGTCGCATGGGCGGCGCCCGAGAGAAGCAGGCTCTTCGAATAGCCTTCGTCAAGGAGAGCTTGCCGGGAAGCCAGGACGCGCACAACCGGGTCGTTCAAGAGGCCTCCTTCGGGAGTTCATACGCGAACCCGATACGTTCGACGCCGCATCGCTTGAGAAGGTCGACCACTTCGATTACTTTTCCGTAACGCACGGCCTCGTCGGCGCGAAGGTACACAACCTGAGTGGGACGGCCTGCCATGTGGGCGCGCACTCGGTCCTCGAGGAGGGGGAGTGCGAGGGCTTGGGTCCCGATGAAGGCACGGCCCGAGGCATCGAGGGAAACGGTGAGCCGGTCCTCCGGCTGATTATCTACCTGGTTCGCGACGGGAAGGCTGACATCGATGCCCTGGCTCATCATGGGAGCGGTCACCATGAACACGAGCAGCAGAACCAGGACCACATCGACAAGCGGAGTTACATTGATCTCGCCGATGCTCTTGTGGGCTCGTTTGCGGCGAAAGGCCTGATAACCCGAAGAGCCGCCCGCCCGCCCGCCTCCAGAGTCCGACTGAGAGCTGATCCCTGTCATGGCCGCGGCCTAGGTGAAGTTCCTCTCGACCATGCTGATGAAATCCATGGCGAAGTCATCCATGGTCGACGACAGGCTACGCAGGCGGTCGGAGAAGAAGTTGAAGAAGAGAGCGGCCGGAATCGCGGCGAACAGGCCGGCCGCGGTGGTGATGAGGGCTTCGGAAATACCGGGCGCCACTACGGCGAGGTTCGCCGAACCCTGGCGACCGATCTCTCCGAAGGCGTTCATGATTCCCCACACCGTGCCGAACAGGCCAACGAAGGGGGATACGCTCGCGGTGCTGGCCAGGAAGCTGAGACGTTTCTCGAGCCGCATCTCCTCGACCGAGGCCGCGCGGGCCAAAGCCCGGGAGACCGCGTCCAGGCTTTTGATTGCAGGCCTCTGGTTCGGCACCCCGGCGGCGGGACGGACCTGATGATTGATCTCCTGGTATCCGGCCTGGAACATGCCAACGAGGGGTGAATATGTGAGCTGATTAGCCACCGCGTTCACCTCGGAGAACTTCTGGCTCTTTCGGAAGACGTCGAGGAAGCGTTTGGACTCTCGGGTAGCCCGCGCAAAAGTCGTCCACTTGTTAATGATGATCCCGAACGAGACCAGTGAGAAGAGCATCAGGACCACAATCACGGCGATCGCGGTGGGTCCGGCGTGCTTGAGGAAGCCAAGCGGGCCCCCGGAAAACGCGTCCGATCCGGAGCTTTGGGCCAGTAGGAAGTGAATCATCATCTGTATGCAGTTGCCGACCTTTCAGGATCGCACAATATCTTGTGTGGGTCAATGAAGGGACCCGGAACGACCCGGGTTCCATGCTACCCTCACGGGCCCGCTTATGCTTCGTATCCTGCGCATCGAAAACCTTGCGATCGTGGCCTCGGCCGAGATCGAGTTCGGCCCGGGCCTCAACCTCCTTACCGGCGAAACCGGAGCGGGGAAATCGATCGTGGTCGATGCGCTGGGGCTGGTCTGCGGCGAGCGCGCCGATGGCCACCTGGTTAGAACCGGAGAAGAGAAGGGAACCATCGAAGCGGTTTTCGATGTTCCCCACGGATTTACCCTCCAGGCGCTGGGGCTTGGAATCGAGGACGAAGACGGCGAGGTTGCGATCCGCCGGGAGATTCTGGCCTCGGGCCGCAGTCGCGCGATGATCAACGGAGTCACGGTTTCCCTGGCTGCCCTCAAGGGTGTGGGACAGGAGCTGGTTCAGATCCACGGACAGCATCAGCACCACGCTCTTCTGAATCCTGATTTCCACCTTTCCTTCCTGGACACCTTCGCGGGTCTGCGCGACCGCGCGGATCAGGCGCGCTTTTCCTTCGCGGCGGCGCAAGCGGCCGATACAACCCTTCGTGACTTCCGAGAGAAAGCGCGACAGTTTGGTCGCGAGCGCGAAAGCCTCCGGTTCCAAGTGGACGAAATCCGTCGGGCCGGACTGCGGGCCGGCGAGGAGGAAGAACTCCGCGAGGAACGTTCACGGCTTCGCAACTCCGAGCGTCTGGGCGAACTCATCGGCGAGGCGGCCAGGCTCCTCGATGGGAGCGAAGACGACTCCGACTCAGCACTGCGGTCACAGCTGCGCGCGCTCGGCAAACGTGTGGACGAGGTCGGACGCCTGGACCCTTCAGCCTTGCCCGGTGTGGCCGGTCGTCATGCGGAAATACTGGCCCTGATGAACGACTGGTCCGCGGAGCTTGCCGACTATTCGTCGACCCTGGACGCCCAACCAGAGCGCGCCGACCAGGTGGAGTCCCGGCTCGCAACCCTCGAGAGACTTAAGAAGAAATATGGCTCAAATATCGATGAAATATTGAGTTTTCTCGCAGAGTCGGAGGCCAGACTTTTGGCCATCGAGGATCCGGAGACCGAGGAGAACCGTCTCGCCAGTGTAGCCACCTTGGCCTGGACCGCGTATTCGGCCATGGCAGGGGGCCTGTCGAAGGATCGCCGCACCGTCGCGACGCGCCTCCAAAAGGCAGTTGCCAAAGAACTGACCGACCTCGCGATGCCACAATGTCGCTTTGAAGTCCGTTTCGAGCCGCGGGTCTTGAACAACGACTGCGACTGGAAAGCTCAAGGCTTGGAGACGGGGGAGTTCTATCTTTCAGCGAATCCTGGCGAGGAGCTTAAGCCGTTGAAGCTTGTGGCTTCTGGCGGGGAACTATCGCGGGCCCTCCTCGCCTTGCAGTCCATGCTGAATGCGCAGCCCTCAGGAGCGGTTGTTTTCGACGAAGTGGACGCCGGGATCGGGGGAGCGGTGGCCGAAGCCGTGGGCCGGCGGCTGGCCCGGGTGGCTCGCGAGCGGCAGGTTCTCTGCGTCACCCACCTGGCCCAGGTGTCCGCATTCGCGGACCGCCACTATGTCGTTGAAAAGCGCGTGGTGCGCGGCCGGACCATCACCGAAGTTCGCGAGGTTTCCGGACGAGACCGAGTTCGCGAAGTCGCCCGGATGCTCGCGGGCGAAGTCGTAACCGGCTCGGCCGAGAAGAACGCGGAAGAGCTCATCGGCCGGGTTCGGCGCCTCGAATCCGAAACTCGCGCCTAGGAGCGGCCCCATAATCGTGGCTCGCGGCAAGTACTTCATCGAGACGTTCGGTTGCCAGATGAATGTCAACGACTCCGAGAAAGTCGCGGGCCTTCTGGAAGCCGACGGTTTGGATCGAACCGACTCCGTTCAGGGGGCCGACGTCATCTTCGTAAATACGTGCGCGGTGCGCGAGCGCGCGGCCGAGAAGCTCTTCCACGCGGTTGGGCGCTACAAAGGTTTGAAAAAGGAGAACCCGGCCCTGAAGATCGCGGTCGGGGGTTGCGTGGCCCAGCTTCAGGGCAAGGAAATCATCGAGCGCGCTCCCGCGGTCGACGTCCTCATCGGAACCCACAACCTCCAGGATCTCACTCGACTTCTTCATGAGGCCGATTCGACTGGCGAACGCCGCTCGGCTCTCGACACCAAGGCCGATGCCTTCTCAATTCCCGCCGATTTGGTCTCCCATAGCAGCGCGACCCGGGCCTACGTGACCGTGGTCGAGGGCTGTAACCATGTGTGCAGCTTCTGCGTGGTCCCTCGCACTCGCGGCAAAGAGGTTTGCCGCTCGCCCGAGAGCATTGTCGCGGAGATACGCAGTCTGCTCGATCGCGGCTATCACGAAGTGATGCTGCTGGGCCAGACGGTCAATGCATATCGGTTCAGAGGAGTGGATTTCCCGGATCTGCTGCGACTCGTGCACGATGCCGACGAGCGCCTTTGGCGCCTCCGCTTCACCACATCCCATCCCCAGCACGTGGACGAGAAATTCTCCCGGTGCTTCGCGGAGTTGCCACGCCTCGCGCCGTACCTCCACCTTCCTGTGCAATCCGGTTCCAACAACATCCTGGCGGATATGCGACGCGGATACACCGCCGACGAATACCTCCAGCGTTTGGCCCTCCTGCGGGAGCATCGTCGCGATCTGGCCCTGACCGCCGACGTCATCGTGGGCTATCCCGGCGAGTCGGAAGAGGACTTCCAGCAGACGCTCGAGTTGATGGACGAGGTGGAG
>CAZFQH010000196.1:0-3955 GCA_964520805.1 uncultured Acidobacteriota bacterium
CGCGGGCATTGGCGGTCCAGAGGCGCCCACTCGGTGGGTCGACCACCTTGGGGACTTCGGGGCTCGGGACATATCCATCCCAATAGCGCGAGGGATCCGACCGGGTGACGGGCAGTCGGCCCTCGAAGCCGACTCTCCTCGGAACACGCCCGGCCACCGTCCACGCGATACGGCCGGTGCGGTCGGCGATCATGGCGTTTTGTGGTGGGGCGCCTGAAAGATGAGCCACCGCGATCGCATCCTCGATGGTTTCGGCGTCTTCAATCTCCAGCAGGCGAAGGTTCACCGCCAAAGGATCGTGCGCCGTCCACTGGTACGCGCGCAGCTGGCCGTGGTGATCGCGGTCGATCACCGGACCCCAGATCGTGTTCAGTATCTCGAGCGGCCGCGAAGGGGCGTCCTTGACCTTAATGGTCTCGGTCACCTTCTCGAAGGGCTTCGGTCCGTCCGCGGTCTTGTACGTGTTCGGCTCGGTTCCCGGCTCGACCAGTACCAGGTCGTTCCAGTCGGCCTGGGTGTTGGTGAAACCCCAGGCGACCCGCCCGTTGCTTCCGGCCACGATGCCCGCCGTTCCCGGCGGCGAGACGCCACTGACGCTTCTCTCCTGGCCCTTCGAATCCGGAAACACCAGGCGCGCCCGGTACCAGATGTTCGGGACCGCGATCTCAAGGTGCATGTCGTCCGCCACCATGGCGAGGCCGGTGGTGGAGCGGGCGGCATCCACCGCCCAATTGTTGCTGCCGGTGAACGGCAGGTTGTCCTCGGGGAGAAATCGGTCAGGGGACGGGTAGTTTGAGGCCACGACGGCTAAGCCGGCAGCGGCCCGGGTGTCGAAGATTTCGGGCCCGGGGATTTTTGCGATCGGAATGGGTTCACCCACGATCGGTGCATCCCATTCGAGAGTTCCCCGCGGCGCCAGAAAGTCGAACAGCGTGGGGGGCAGGGCATCGCGCATCACTGCGAGCGTGCTCTCCTTCTCGCCCTTCGACTCATGGAGGGTCAGGAACATGGCGAGCACGCAGAGCACCGAGTCCTCGGATTTCCAGGGTGCGGGCTCGGAGCGGAGCAGAAGATACTCGTAGGGCCGCACGCGCAGAGCGCCCAATCCCGTGTTCACCCCCTGGACATACGCATCGGTGAGTGCCCGCTCGCCCGGACTGAACCGCGCCACGACCTGGCCCGCCACCTTGCGGAACTGGTGAATGCGCACTTCGGAGTCGATCTCCACGGTGGCCGAGCCGATGAGTTCGGATAACTCGCCGGCCGCGCGCCGCCGCATCAGATCCATCTGGAAGAACCGCTCCTGACCGTGGAGAAAACCAGTGGCCCGGGCGACGTCGATCCGGCTGGAGCCGGAGACGGTGGGCACGCCATTCTGGTCCCGTTCGACTCGGACCTCGGCTCCAAGGCCCGGCAACGAGGCCTGCCCCTCGATCACGGGCAGTGAGCCGCGGACGAGCCAGATGAAGGTCAGTCCGAGAGTAACCACGAGGGCCAGAGCCCCCAGGGCGGCGTTTCTCAGAATACGCCGTCGTCGCAGGGCTCGCATGGGTGCTCAGTACTCCATCAGTTTTCGTAGCGTGGGCAGCAGATCCGGCTTGGGAGAGAGCATTTCTTCGAGGGCTTCGGCGAAGGGAATGGGCGTATCCGAGCCTCCCAGACGCGTCACCGGCGCGTCGAGATCGTCGAAGGCCTCCTGGGCGATGGTGGCCGCGACTTCGCCGCCGAAGCCCCCGGTGAGCGGAGCCTCGTGCAGGACGAGAACCCGCGCGGTTCGGCGGACCGATTCGAGAACCGTGGCTTTGTCCCACGGCAGGAGCGTTCTCAGGTCGACCACCTCGACCTCGACACCGTCCTTCGAAAGCGTGGTGGCGGCGTCGAGGGCCCAGTGAACGGCGGCGCCATAAGTCACGATCGTGACGTCGCTTCCGGCGCGCGCAATCCGCGCCTTGCCTATGGGCGTCGTGTAGTAGCCCTCGGGCACCAGGCCCTTGAGTGACCGATAGAGATGTTTGTGTTCGAGGAAGAGGACAGGGTTCGGCTCGGCCAAAGAGGCCAGAAGCAGGCCCTTCGCGTCCTCCGGCGTGGCCGGGGCGATCACGCGCAGTCCCGCCACGTGGGTGAACCAGGCTTCGACATTCTGGGAATGGAAGGGTCCGGCCCCCGTCCCTCCGCCCGAAGGCGTGCGGATGACGCAGGGGACGCTCTGGCCCCAGCGGTAGTGAGTCTTCGCGAGATTGTTGACGATCTGGTTGAAGCCGCAGGAAATGAAATCGCCGAACTGCATTTCGACCATCGGGACCAGGCCATCGATGGCGAGGCCGAGGGCCGCGCCCAGAACGCCCGATTCGATTATCGGAGTATTGCGGACACGCTCGCGTCCGAACTCTTCGAAAAAGCCCTTGGTGACTTTGAAGGCTCCGCCGTACTCGGCGATGTCCTGGCCCATCAGCACCACGCGGGGATCCCGTCGCATCCCGATCTGCAAGGCCTCGGTGATGGCATCGATGTACCGGATCTCGCGAGAGGCGGCACCCGGCGCGGCAGGGACCGGGGCGGGGGATGAGGCACACACCGCCTCGATCTCGCGGGCCCGGGTTGACGAGGGCTCGGGAGTCGCGAGCGCTTCGTCGGCGAGCCGGTCTACTTCGGCCTTGAGGGATTCGCGCAGGGAGCCGATCTCCTCGGCGGTCACGACGCCGCGTTCCTTGAGCCAGTTTTCGAATCGGGCCAGGGGATCCTTGCGGCCCCATTCCGCAAAGAGAGCGGGGGGGACGTAGGCGACCCCGGAGGCCTCCTCGTGGCCACGCATCCTGAAGGTCTCGAACTCGAGAAGAGTCGGCCCCTCGCCCGCTCGGGCCCGCGCCGCGGCCTCCGCAGTGGCCTGATACACGGCCAGAACGTCGTTCCCGTCGACGGTCAGTCCGGGGATGCCGTAGCCGATGGCTCGATCGGCGAGACGTTTGCAGGCGTATTGCTCATGCCGGGGGGTGGAGAGACCGTACTGATTGTTCTCGATGACGAACAGCACGGGCAGCTTCCACACCGCGGCGAGATTCAAGGCCTCGTGAAAGTCGCCTTCGCTCGTCGCACCGTCGCCGGTGAAGGTGGCGGCCACGCGCTTGGTGCGTTTGAGCTGGCTTGCGAGTCCCAGACCGCAGGCGACGGGCAACATGGCGCCGAGGTGGGAGATCATGCCCACCAACGACTTCTCGGGAAGTCCAAAGTGGAAGGTGCGGTCACGCCCGTTCGTCATGCCGCCGCTTTTTCCGAAGATCTGGCGGAAGAGCCGCAACAGGTCGACGGAACGTGTGGTGAAAACGCCCAGGTTGCGGTGCATGGGCAGGATCCAGTCGTCCGGACGAAGCGCGAACGTGACCCCGACCGCGATCGCCTCCTGCCCGATACCCGAGAACCACTTCGAAAGGCGTCCCTGGCGGAGCAGAACCAGGGCCTTTTCCTCGATAACCCGCGGTAGCAGAAGAGCATGATGCAGCGCGCGCAGATCCGCGGCCTGGAGACGGGAGTCCGCGGCGATCTCGCCGGTCGGGAGGATGAGGGGGCCGGACCGGCCGGTGTCGACGCGCTCAGCGGCCATATGCGCGGGGAGTTTATCAGCGGCCTTAGACTCCCAACCCTTATGCTCGCCGCCGTCTATCGGGGAAGTCCGAAACTCGAGGTCGAGGACCTAAACCGCCCCGAGCCGGGAGCGGGCGAGATCCTCGTGCGTGTGGAGGTGTGCGGGGTCTGCGGCACCGACGTGAAGAAGATCGACAAGGCCCTGGTCCCACCTCCACGGATCTTCGGACACGAGATCGCCGGGGTGGTGGCGGGCCTCGGTTCTGGCGTTACGAGGTTCCGGGAAGGCGACCGCGTGGTTGTTCACCATCACATTCCCTGCCTCGAGTGCTTCTATTGCGAACGCAAGCTCTACGCGCAGTGCGCGGTCTACAAG
>CAZFQH010000196.1:3965-7730 GCA_964520805.1 uncultured Acidobacteriota bacterium
ACGGAACGACCGCGGGGTTCGAGCCGGGAGGCGGCGGCTTCTCCGAATACCTGAAGGCGGCCCCGCACATCGTGGAGCGCGGCACGATTCCCATCCCGAAGGGCGTAAAAGCGGAAGTGGCGTGCCTCGTGGAGCCGGTGAACACCTGTCTCAAGGCGGTTGATCAGGCGGGGATCCGCGAGGGGGACACCGTGCTGGTGGTGGGCCAGGGGCCCATCGGCTCGATGCTGATGCAGCTTTCACAGGTGCGCGGCGCTCGGGCGCTGGTTTCCGATCTCTCGCCCCTGCGACTGGAACTGGCGCGCAAGTTCGGAGCGCAGACGTTCGATGCGAACCACCGCGGGCTCGGGGACTGGGTCCGGGCCGAAACCAACGGTCGTGGCGCCGATGTGGTCCTGCTCGCGGCCATCGGCCAGCGAGCCTTCGATGCCGCGGTCGAATGCACGCGGCCCGGAGGCCGGATCGTTCCCTTCTCCGCAACCTCGAAAGGCGAGATCTGTGAAGTGGATCTCGGACTCCTCGCGGCGGCCGAGAAGCAGATTGTGAGTGTTTACAGCGCCTCGGTGGATGTCCAGGAGGAGTCCGCGGAACTTGTCTTCACCGGACGGCTGCGCCTTGAAGAACTGCTGAGCGACTTCTTTCCGATCGCCCGCGCGAATGAGGCGATCGATCTGTTTCGAAAGCCCGGCCCTACCACGCTCAAGATCGTCATGGATATGCGACTCGCGTGAAAGCTTTAGTGCTCCACGGCCCTGGCGATGTGCGCTTCGAGGAGGTGCCCGAGCCCGCCCCCGGCCCCGGCGAGCTGATCGTGCGCACGCTGGCCGCGATGACCTGTGGAACCGACCTTAAGGTTGTCCGCCGCGGCTATCACGCCCGCATGCTTACCCCGCCCTGCCTTTTTGGACACGAGGCCGCCGGAGAGGTGTCCGCGGTGGGTGAAGGCGTGACTGCGTTCAAGACCGGCGACCTCGTGGTCGCGGCGAACTCGGCACCTTGCGGGGTTTGCCGAGCCTGTGGCCGTGGACGTGAAAGCCTCTGCGAAGATCTCGTCTTCTGGAATGGAACGTTCGCCGAAGCCTATCGCGTACCCGCGCGGGTGGTCGCGAAGAACGTGCTGCGGCTCGATGGCGTGGCCCCGGAAGACGCGGCGATGACCGAGCCTCTGGCCTGCTGCGTCAAGGGCGTTGAGGAGACAGGGGTGCGTCCCGACGACCGGGTCCTGGTGATCGGGGCCGGCTCCATCGGCCTGATGCTGACCCGATTGTGCGATCTCATCGGCGCGCACGTCACGGCGACGGCCCGTCGTCCCGAGGCTCTGGTGGCCGCCGCCGGACAGGGCGCGCGGGAGACGCGAGTTCTGACCAGCGGGGAGGACGGTCTGTCCCTGGGCGACGGTCCTTTGGCTGAGTTCGACGTGGTTTTCGATGCGGGGGGGGCAGAGGAAACCGCGGCTCTCGCGATTCGCTCCGCGGCCCGGGGCGGAACGGTCAACCTCTTCGCCGGTTGCCCCGCGGGTACCACGGTCGGGGTGGACGTGACTCGTGTGCATTACGACGAAATTCAGGTTCTGGGCAGCTTTCACCACACCCCCTCGGCCATCCGGCAGGCCCTGCGGCTGATCGGCACCGGCGCCGTTCAGCCCGCCCGCTTCGTCACCGCGACCCCGTCTCTGGCGCAACTTCCGGAAAGCCTCGTGACTCCGGCGCGGGACACGTTGAAGAATCTGGTGCGTTTCCCGTCAGGCTCCTTAGTGACCACGCTCACCACGCCGGTTTGATTCGGGCGGACTCGGTCGTATCCTCCTCCTCGTCGAGATCGCCATGAGCCTTCAGATCCCCGTCGAAACCAGTCCCCGAACCGTGATCCACGCGTTGAACCGGCTGGCCTACGGCCCACGCCCCGGCGACCTGCGACGTGTGATGAGTCAGGGACTTTCCGCCTGGGTGGCCGAGCAGCTGGCTCCGACCACCGATGCGAGCCTTGAGGCGCGTTTGTCCGGCTTCAGCACGCTCACCATGAGCGTGCCGCAGATCGTGGCGGGCAACGTCACCGATTCGACCCTGTCTACCAGAGTGGCGAGCGAGCTGCGCAGCGCCAAGACGATTCGCGCGGTGCACTCGAAGAACCAGCTTCAGGAAATCCTCGTCGATTTCTGGTTCAACCACCTGAATGTCTACCTGCTGGACGATTTCCTTCGCTTCAGCACGGCCGGATACGAGCGGGATGCGATCCGCCCCAACGTGCTCGCGAAGTTCAAGACCCTGCTGCACGGCTCGGCCAACCATCCCGCCATGATGTTCTATCTCGACAACTATCTGAGCCAGGTCTCGGTCTTCAACAACGCCGGCGTCCTGATTCGCGGCCTCAACGAGAACTATGGCCGCGAGATGCTCGAGCTTCACACCGTGGGCGTGGATGCCGGATACACCCAGGCCGATGTGTACGACGCGGCTCGTTGTTTCACCGGGTGGGGAATCGACAGCGTCAACACCGGCGGAAGCTTTCAGTACCGTTCGCAGAATCACGTGACCGGGACCAAGCAGGTCTTCGGCCTGAGTGTGGCGACGGGTGGGCAGAAGGACGACGGCGACCGCGTGGTCGACTATCTGGCCTCTCACAGTCTCACGGCCCGGAGGCTCTCGTACAAACTGGCCGAGCGATTCGTTTCGGACGATCCCCCGGCGGCCCTCGTCGATCGGTGCGCCGCCACCTATCAGCAGTCGGATGGAGATATCAAGTCGGTCATGGAAACCCTCATCTCCTCCCCCGAGTTCTGGGATGGGGCCTTTGGCGGACCGCCGAAGATCAAGACGCCGGTTGAATACGTCTTCAGCGCATTGCGCGCGGTGGATGCTCAGGTCGCCCATGCCGATTCATTGCGCACTCAATTCAACAACATGGGCATGCCCATCTACGAGTGCATTCCCCCCACCGGTTACTCGAACCGCGGGCTCGACTGGCTGAACCCCACCTCGCAGCTGATGCGCATCAACTTCGCTCTGGACCTTTCGGCCGGCCGGATCACCGGAACCACGGTCGACATCGCGGCTACGATTCGCACGCTGGGAGGTGTGGCCGAGGATCCCCGCTCGGTCGCCACGACCTTCGACGCCGAGGTGATCGGCAAGCGCCTGTCCGCCGAAGCCCTCAATACGATGGCCCGCGTGGCGGTGGGAACAAATCCCACTCCTGCGGCCAAGGTGGCCGGCCTGTGCCTGGCCAGCGGACCCATGCAGGTGAAGTGACGCCATGAGATTCGATCCTTCCCGCCGCGTTTTCGTCAAAGGGGCCTCTCTGGCCGCCGTCGGCATCGGCATGCAGGTGAGCCCTCTGCTTCAACGCGCCGCTGAAGCGGCCTCCGGGAACGGAACCCTGGTCAAGGTGTTCCTGCGCGGCGGCGCCGACGGGCTCGCCATTTGCGTCCCCTATGGCGACTCCAACTACACGACTCTGCGCGGAGTGATCGCCTTGCCAAACCCGGGACAGACCGGGGGCGTCGTCGATCTCAATGGCTACTTCGGTTTGCACCCGAACCTCGCCGCACTCAAACCCCTGTGGGACAGCGGCCGCCTCGCCTTCGTGCCGGCGGTCGGAAACTACGCTCTGAGCCGTTCCCACTTCGACGCCCAGGACTTCATGGAGACGGGGACGCCCGGCGACAAGTCTTCGACCACCGGCTGGCTGCACCGGGCCATGGTCGCGGTCCCGGGAGCCGAGGTCACGCAGACCGTGGCCTTCTCTTCCCAACTGCCTCGATCGCTC
>CAZFQH010000197.1:0-7724 GCA_964520805.1 uncultured Acidobacteriota bacterium
TGCATCGGATTTCCCCGGACAACGCACAGGGCGAATTTTATTTGACCGATGTCGTGGGCCTGCTCGTGGCTGCGGGCGAACGCGTCGAGGCGCTGGTCGTGGACGACCCCGCGGAGACCGCGGGGGTGAACACGGTGGCCGAACTCTCGCTGGTCGAGCGGGAACTTTTTGTTCGGCGCTCGATGGATTTGGTTCGCTCGGGTGTTTCGATCGAAAGGCCTGACACCGTTCTGGTGGGGCCGGGAGTTCGAGTCGCTCCGGGAGCGCGGATCCGCGCCTTTAGCATCCTTGAGGGCCGAACCCTCATCGAAAGTGGCGCCTCCGTGGGCCCTTTCTGCCGGGTTGAGGACTCAGAGATCGGCGTGGGGGCCACACTGCTCGACTCGTGTCTGGTTCGAAACTCGAAGATCCTGGCCGGCGCCTCGGTCGGACCGTTCGCGCATATCCGGCCCGAGTCGGTGGTCGGAGAGAACGCCAGGGTGGGCAACTTCGTCGAGCTCAAAAAGACGACACTCGGGTCGGGGGCCAAGGCGCCGCATCTTTCCTACCTGGGTGATGCCAGCGTTGGAGCCAAGGCCAACATCGGTGCGGGAACCATAACCTGCAACTACGATGGCGTGGTCAAGAGTCCCACTTTCGTGGAGGACGATGCGTTCGTCGGAAGCAACTCGACCCTGGTCGCCCCCGTCCGCATCGGGCAGGGAGCTTACGTGGCCGCGGGCAGCGTCATAACCACGGACGTTCCACCGGAGGCCCTCGGAATCGGCCGCGCTCGCCAGGAGAACAAGGCGGGGTGGGTCGGCCGTCGTCCAAAGAAGCGCTGATCGTTCGAGGGTCCAAAGAGCTATGTGCGGAATCGTGGGATATGTCGGACCGAAGAACGCCACCCCAATCCTTCTCGACGGGCTGCGCCGGCTGGAGTATCGGGGATACGACTCCGCCGGAGTCGCGGTGATTTCCGGGGGCGTGCTGGAGCGGCGGCGTGCTCCTGGAAAGCTCCGAAATCTGGAGGCGGTCCTCGCCGCCAAGCCCCTCTCCGGGCCTATCGGCCTGGGTCACACCCGCTGGGCCACTCATGGCCGGCCGAGTGAAGAGAACGCTCATCCTCACTCGGACGCATCGGGACGGCTCGTGGTGGTGCACAACGGCATCATCGAAAACTACCTCGAACTGAAAGAGCGGCTCGCGGGTGCCGGGGTTGTCTTCGAAACCGAAACGGACACCGAGGTGGTGGCCCATCTGGTGGCCTCCTACTACGAGGGCTCTTTGGAGAGAGCCACCGCGCGGGCGGTGGCGGAATTGCGGGGGATCTATTCCCTGGTGTTGATGCACCAGAACGAACCTGATCGGCTGGTGGCCACGCGCCTCGGCCCGCCGCTCGTGATCGGTCTCGGCGAGGGTGAAAACTTCTTCGCCTCCGACGTGCAGGCGCTTCTGGCGTACACGCGCCGCTTCGTTTTCGTTCCGGAGCAGACCATCGCGGTCATCGAGGCAGGGTCGGTCCGAATCGTTGACGCTCAGGGCAAGCCCGAGCCCTTCAAGGAGGAGACGATCTCCTGGGATGCCGTGCAGGCAGAGAAGGGTGGTTTCCGTCATTTCATGCTGAAGGAGATTCATGAGCAGCCCCGAGCGGTTCGTGACACGCTGCTGGGCCGCATGAGTCTCGACTCGGGCGATGTCCATCTCGATGAGATGGGACCGATCGCCCTGGCGGCTCTCGATAAAGCACAGCGCATTCAGTTTCTCGCCTGCGGCACCAGCTGGCACGCGGGTCTGCTCGGACAGTTCTTCATGGAGCAGCTCGCGGGTCTACCCGCGGGAACCGACTACGCAAGCGAGTTCCGGTATCGCGACCCGGTGGTCTCGGAGGGCACCCTGGTGGTCGCGATCAGCCAAAGCGGGGAAACCGCGGACACCCTCGCCGCCATGCGAGAGGCGCGCTCACGGGGGGCCGCCGTGCTGGCCATCACCAACGTGGCGGGATCCCAGGTCACGCGCGAGGCCGACGGGGCCCTGCTGACCCACGCCGGGCCAGAGATCGGTGTCGCTTCAACCAAGGCCTTCACCGCCCAGGTCGCGGCGATCGCGCTGCTCGCGGTCTATCTCGGCCGCCGCAAAGGGGCGCTGTCGGCTTCGGCAGGCCGGAACCTCCTGGCCGCCCTCTCGCGGGTCCCTCATTTGATGGACCAGGCCTTAGGCTGCGCGGAGGCGGTCGAAGAGATGTCCCGGCACCTGTTCAAGGCCACGGACTTCCTTTTCCTCGGGCGGGGCGTTCAGTATCCGATCGCCCTTGAAGGCGCTCTCAAGCTCAAGGAGATTTCCTATATTCACGCCGAGGGCTATCCGGCCGGCGAGATGAAGCACGGCCCCATCGCGCTGATCGACGAGACGCTTCCGGTGGTTGCGTTGATCCCTCGTGGCCGCGGTTACGAAAAGATCCTCTCGAATGTGCAGGAAGTGAAGGCCCGGGGTGGGAGGTTGGTCGCGGTGATCAACGCGGGTGACGAACACGTTCGCAAGGTCCTCGGAAAGGATGACCTCTTCGTCGAAGTCCCTGGTGTGGGGGTCGACGTTATGGGAGTGAGCGAGATCTTCTCGCCCTTCGTCACCGTGATCCCTCTGCAGCTCCTCGCGTACCACATCGCTTTGCGCGCGGGCCGGGATGTCGACCAGCCCCGCAACCTCGCGAAATCCGTGACGGTCGAGTAGCGCGAGGCCGCCTCCTTGAGTTCCTTCCCGCTCAGCGCGGAGCAATCGGCGGCGGTTCGCGCCGTCCACGGCCCGGCTCTCATTCTCGCCGGGGCGGGAAGCGGCAAAACACGGGTCATCACGGAGCGCGTTTCCTTCCTGGTCCTGGAGCAAGGCGTCGAACCCCGGGACATCCTCGCGGTCACTTTCACCAACAAGGCGGCGGATGAAATGCGCCGTCGGATCGAAGAGCGGCTCGGTCCCGGCACCTCCTCGGCCTGGATCATGACCTTCCACGCCCTCTGTGTTCGCATCCTGCGCCGGCATCCCGAAGACGCGGGGCTTTCGAAGGACTTCGTGATCTACGATCAGGATGAGTGCGTGTCCCTGGTAAAGCGCGCGCTGGCCTCGATGGGCCTCTCGGACAAGACGTATGCGCCGCGGCGGGTGTTATCGCTTCTATCCATGCAGAAGAACGGCCGGCCGTATTCGGAGGCCGACGTTCGTGACTACCGGCTCGAGGTTCTGAACGAACTCGCCGGACGCTACAACTCCGGGTTAAGGGCGGCCCACGCGGTCGACTTCGACGACCTGCTCGCTTTCACCGCGCGCCTTCTCGAAGAGAGTGATGTCCTCGAGCGGGACGCCCGCCTCGGCTTTCGTTTCATCCTGGTAGACGAGTATCAGGACACGAATCGCCTTCAGTATCGAATCGTGCGCGCGCTGGCCTCAACCCACAAAAACATCACGGTGGTCGGTGACGAAGATCAGTCCATCTACTCGTGGCGCGGGGCGGACATTCGCAACATCATGGAGTTCTCACGCGACTTTCCCGGTGCGGCGATTCTTCGATTGGAAGAGAACTACCGCTCCACCCAGGCCATCCTTGATGCGGCCTCTGGCCTCGTGGTGCGAAATGAGAACCGGATCGGCAAGACCCTCCGCGCGATGCGCCCGGGCGGCCGACAGGTCGAAAACCTGGTGGCGCGGGATGAATACGAGGAAGCCCTCAAGGTAGCGGCGGATATCCGGGCCAATGGGGATGGCCTGCGGATCGCCTGTCTCTATCGGATGAACGCACAGAGTCGTGCGCTGGAAGAGGCGTTTTCCGCCGCGCGGATCCGATATCAGATCGTGGGTGCGGTTGGTTTCTATGCGCGTCGGGAGATCCGTGACATCGTTTCCTACCTGCGCCTCTGCCTCAACCCGAACGACGACTCCGCTTTTCGGAGAGTCGTGAACGTGCCCCCGCGCGGCGTGGGTGAGCAGACCCTCGCCACGATCACGCTGGCCGCACAGCGTCGCGGATCCTCCATGTGGGAGGGACTCGGGGAGGTCCTCGCGGGCGAGGGTCTGCCCTCGAGAACCCGCGCGTCTCTGTCGCGGTTTGTGGCCCTCGTCGATGAATTGAAAGAAATGCAGACGTCGCTTGGGCCGGGAGGACTCGTCGATCTCGTGGTCGATCGAACCGGCTATGAGGAGCTACTTGACCAGGAGCCCTCTCCGGTCCGGGAGGATCGGCTTCAGAATCTCAAGGAGCTTCGTCTGGCCGCGCGCGATTTCGAGGAGCGTGAGGGCCTGGGGGTTCGCGAGTTCCTGGATCGGACGTTCCTGCTCGCGGACTCCGACTCTATTCGCGATGACGCACCTGTACTCTTGATGACCCTCCACGCCGCCAAGGGGCTCGAGTTCGACACGGTCTTTCTGGTCGGGATGGAAGAAGGTCTGATTCCGCATATGCGGGCGGTTCAGGATCCCGGGCAAATGGAGGAGGAGCGGCGGCTTTGCTACGTCGGGATGACCCGCGCCCGAAACCGGCTCGTTCTCACCCGTGCGCGGGAACGGTCCTATTTTGGAGACCGTCGGGTTACTCTGCCCAGCCGGTTTCTATCCGAGATTCCCCAGGAGTGTTTCGATGGTCTGCCGCGCCGCGACGCGGGCCGGGACGCGTCAAAAGCAGCAAAGCCCCCGACGCCTTCGGCGCCGACGCTGACCCGATTTCGCCCGGGTCAGCCGGTGGTTCATGACCGGTTCGGACGCGGCACGATACTGCGCGTGGAGGGTGCGGGGGAGGACGCGAAGCTCACGGTCTCCTTCCCGGGCCGCGGCGCGACCCGGTTGCTCGCGCGCTTCGCGGGGCTGAAGCCCGCCTGAGACGGGCTTCCGGCTTTAATAACCGGGAGGCCCTATTACTGTGGTGTGATCGACTGGATGAGCCAGCGGCTCATGACTTTCGCGGTCTGGCCGGCGGGCGCCACGTCGTACTTGCGCAGTTGAATCGCGTACGGTTTGATGTCTCCACCAGTCTCAATGTCGACAATCGCGATCTTGGTGACGAGGTCGCCAACCAGGGAATTGGCGTCGGCGCCCTGACCGGTGGACATGGTCACCAGACGCTTCTCGCGCTCGTAGGCCTGTTTTGCCTCGGCGGCCTTGACCTTCCATTCCTTGTCCGCGTCGTTGAATTTCTTCCAGTCGTCGGCGGTCTTCTGGAGGTTCTTCGGAACCGCACCGCCACTCTCAACGAGAGGCTTCACCTTGTCAACCTCCAGGGGATGGGCGTTGAAGTAGGCGCCGGCGTCCTTCTTGTTCTGTGCCGCCGCTTCGTCGGCCGCCTTGAGGGCGGCGGCCAGGGACGCGAGCGGTGCCGGAACGCGCTTTTCCTCTCCGACGCTCTTCACCTTCCAGCTCTTGACTTCCTGGTCGAACTGGACCAACGAGAAGCTTGTCACGGTCTGGTTGTCCTTGGCCTGGACGGCCCGGAAGAAGTTCTCGATGACCTGGGTTTCCTGATTGCCGCAGCCGATGGTGATGGCGGCTACCGCGGCTACCGCGAAACCGGTATAGGAATGTTTCATGATTCGCTCCCTGGCGTCTTTGTTGGGGCCTCGTCGTCGGCCGTGTCCGTGGTCTCGGCGTTCTCGTCCTTCTCGGCGAGCCGGGCGATGGAGACCAGCTGGTCGCCATCGTCGGTCTGGATCAGGCGCACGCCTTGCGTGTTCCGGCCCATCGTCGAGATTTCGGTAGATCGCGTCCGGATAATCATACCCTTGCCGGTAATGAGCATCACCCCCTCATCGGCGCTGATGAAGTTCACCCCGATGACCGCTCCGTTGCGGCCCTCGGTCTTGATGTTGATGATGCCCTTTCCGCCACGCGTCTGGATCCGGTACTCCTCGATCGGCGTTTGTTTGCCATAGCCGTTCTCGCAGACGGTGAGGACTCGCCCCGCCTCGCGCACGACCTCAAGGGAAACGACGGCATCGCCCTTGTCCAGATCAATCCCCTTCACGCCATAGGCCGTCCGGCCCATGGGGCGAACGTCGGTTTCTTCGAACCGGATAGCCATTCCGCCCCGGGTGCTCAGGAGCAGCTGGTCGGCGCCGGTGGTTTGCATGGCGTCGATCAGGGCGTCGTCCTCCTCGACAGAGAGGGCAATAATGCCGCCCGGTCGTGGATTGGAGAACGACGCCAGTTCGGTTTTCTTGATCACACCCTTGCGGGTGGCGAGCACGATGTAGCCCTTGCTCTCGAAATCCCGACAGGCGACGAAGGCGGCGATCTTCTCGCCATCCTGGAGGCGGACCAGGTTGACCACGGCTTTACCCTTGGCCTGCGGGCCGACATCGGGGATCTCGTGGACCTTGAGCCAGTACAGGCGGCCTCGGTTTGTAAAGATCAGGACGTAGGAGTGGGTCGAAGCCACAAAGAGGTTCTCGACGAAATCCTCTTCCTTGGTCTTCATGCCGACCCGGCCTCGGCCACCCCGGCGCTGAGCGCGGTAGAGAGTCATCGGCGTGCGCTTGATGTACCCGTCGTGAGTGATGGAGATCGCGACGTCTTCGTCGGCGATGGTGTCTTCGATCGAAATGTCGTCGGGGGCGTCGATGAGTTCGGTGCGCCGCGCGTCGCCGTGCACTTCTTTGAGGGACTTGAGCTCGGAGACCACGATCAGATCGATCTCGTGTTTGCTGCCGAGGATCTTCTTGAGCCGGGCGATGGTGGCTTCGATCTCCGCGAGCTCATCAAGGATCTTCTGTCGCTCAAGTCCGGTGAGCCGCTGGAGCTGGAGTTCCAGGATGGCTATGGCCTGAATCTCCGAAAGGGCGAACCGGGCGATGAGTTGGCCGCGGGCCTCCTGCGGGGATGGCGCATTCCTGATAAGAGAGATAACTGCGTCCAGATTGTCGAGGGCAATGACGTAGCCGCGCAGAATGTGGGCGCGCGCTTCGGCCTTGCGCAACTCGAACTCGATCCGGCGGCGGACCACTTCGCGACGGAAGCCGATGAAGTAGTCGCAGGTCTCGAGGAGGTTCAGAACCCGCGGTCGTTTGTGGACGATCGCCAGCATGATGATGCCGAAGGTGTCCTGCAACTGGGTCTGCTTGTAGAGCTGGTTCAGGATCACCTGCGCCGACTCGCCCTTGCGCACCTCCACCACCATGCGCATTCCGCGGCGATCGCTTTCATCGCGCACATCGGTGATGCCGTCGATCTTCTTTTCGCGCCAGAGTTCGGCGATCTTCTCGATCACGCGGGCTTTGTTCACCTGGAACGGGATCTCGGTGATGACGATCCCTTCCTTGTCACCCTTGCGCTTCTCGATTTCCGCGCGCGCCCGCATGGTGACGGAGCCGCGCCCGGTGAGGTAGGCCTGCCGAATGCCGCTGCGGCCGAGGATGTATCCCCCGGTCGGGAAGTCGGGTCCGGTCACCCGCTGAAGGAGCCCTTCCATTCGTTCGGCCGCGGGCAGGGTGTGGTTCTCGACCAGATAGACCAGACCGTCCACCACTTCGCCGAGATTGTGGGGCGGAATGTTCGTGGCCATGCCGACCGCGATTCCTGATGAACCGTTCACGAGAAGGGCGGGCAGGACGGTGGGCAGAACCGTCGGTTCTTCCAGCCGGTCGTCGTAGTTGGGCTGGAACTCGACGGTTTCCTTGTCGAGGTCCGCCATCATCGCGGTGGCTATTTTGGCCGTGGTGGCCGGCTGGCGCTTCACGACCGAGGACGCCGGCCTCCGTCTCCCCCACCCA
>CAZFQH010000198.1:0-7723 GCA_964520805.1 uncultured Acidobacteriota bacterium
GCGAGCCGTTCGTAGCGGCGCGGGGCCATGCGGGCGAGGGCGAAGGCGGCGCCGCCGAACATGCGGGCCAGGCCCGCCACTTCCAGGACGTCCGCCGTGGCGTATCGACGCACCCGTGCCGGATCGGCCTTGTAGACCTCGGAGATCTGATCCCCTCGGATCATCTCTCGATCATCGCCCGAGAGGCCGAAGTGCCGAGCCACCACCTTCAACCCATGTCCCGGCAGTTCGCGGGTGGCGAAGTCGTGACCCAGAACGGCGTCCATGGTGTCGATCATTTCCCGCCCGGGTGCCAGCAATCGGACCCGCCGCCGCCCCCCGGCCTCGGTCACGACACCTCGCCTGGCCGCGCGTTCTCGAAGTCCGGGTGGACCGGTCCGCCCGAGCCCCAGGGGCACCCGCAGCCTCCGCGCGCGAGCATCGAGAAAGGGCAGGTCGAAACCATGGAGGTTGTGGTTCTCGATCACGTCGGGGTCGCAGCGCTGGATCTTCACGACCAGGCGTCGGATCAGATCCTCTTCGCCGGAATCGCTCTCGCCTGCTGCCTCGAGGATCTCCACCACTCCCTCGGGATCGCGGACCGCCACCATGAAGATCCGGTCCGTGCGCGAGTTGAGTCCCGTGGTCTCGAGGTCGAACTGAAGCCGGCGCAGTTGAGCGAAGGCCAGGTCGCGAAAGTACGTTCGTCCCGTGGACACCAGATACTGCTCCTCCGGCGGAAGCACGAGCACCGATTCCTTTCCAAGCTCCCGGAGGTGAGAGACCCTCCGGCCAAGTCGGCGTGAGGCGCCGGTCAAAACCGCCGCGGCCAGCGTCCGTCCGTGCTCTGCGCTCACCAGGAATCGCAGTTCTCCTGGTCCCTTGAGCTCGCGAAACGTCACCAGGGCGCGAGGGGCTCCGTCGGGGGCCAGTTGGACGCCAAGATGCTTGAGGTCATCGAGGTGATCGATCAGGATCCAGGGGCGAAACCGCTCGTCCTCGCGCACCAGTTCGCCGGTGGTCGCGATCCGCCGCCATACCGTGGCGCGGCCATCGGCCTCGGCCCAAACCGACACGATGCCGGGAGTCTTATCCCAACCCCACAACCACTCATCCTCGGCCTGGCCCCGGTCCATGCCCGAGGTTGCCACAGATCTGACGGCGACTAGCGGCGTCGCAGGAAGGGCACGGTGGCCCACGCGAGGAGGGTCACCACCGCGAAGACCAGCCAGTTGTTATCGGCACCATAGGTGACGGTCGGGAAGTGGTTGGAGATCATCAGGAACAGCACTGGCATGATGATGAAGGTGTTGTGCTTCGAGCGGTTCTTGGCGCGAGTGGCCAGGCCGGGTTCGGGTTCGCGACCGGCGATTCGATCCGCGATCATCGCGCGTTGGGCAGGAATGATGCGGAACCAGACATTGTTGACCATGAGCGTCCCCAGCACCGCGGCCACAAGGAGGAACGCGGGCCGGCCCGCGATGCGCTGAGTCAGATACCAGGCGAGCCAGACCATGAGGACGTAGCACACCACCGCCCCCACCACGGGCTTCTTCTCGAGCGGCGATATCCAGAGCAGGTCGTAGATGAGCCACCCGACTACCATCACGCCGAGCGACAGGCCCACGGACGTCCCGAGCGACATCTCGTTGCCGGCCGCGTCCACCATCAGGCCTCCCGCGAAGTAGACAAGGTACAAAAGAATCACCCCGGTGATCGCGGTCATCATGGCCTCCCAGCGGAACCAGTGCAGGGTTTTGGGCATGGGAGACGGAACCTTGATCTTGTCGACCAGGTAAAAGCCCCCACTGTGCACCATCCACACCTTTCCGCCCGGGTTCGCCTCGGTGTCCTCGAACTGGAGATCGAGCCAGGTGAAGTACCAGGTCTGGCCGATCCAGAGAATTCCCGCGAATATGTGGGCCCAGCGCGTGATCGCGGTCCCCCATTCCTGCCATTCCATCAAGCTAACTCCCTCGGTAGGTGCTGTACCCAAATGGGCTCAGCAGAAGCGGGACGTGGTGATGCTGAGAGGCGTCGGTGATCTCAAAGAGGATGGAGACCTCGGGGAAAAAACACGACACCCCCCGCCCAAAGAAGTAGGGGCCAACCACGAAAGTGATCCGGAATCGTCCCGGCTCGAGCGGGCCCGCGCACAGATCCAGGATCCGTCCATCAGAATCAGTGGCGCCTTCGCCCAGACGGATATCACCCGAGGGACTCACACGGTAGAGCACCACCGGCACCCCCGCCGCGGGACGGCCAATGGAGGTATCCAGAACGTGAGTGGTGATTGGAGACTTCACTCCGCGGACCTCCCCGGTTTTTCCGCGAGGAGTTTCTCGATCCGGAGTCTCGTGATCTTCATCTGCTCGGCGGCCGCGATCGCGAGTTCGGCCGACGGATCGTTGGGGAGGCGCGCGCGCAACAGAGCCAGCATCTCGGCCGCGGTCTTGCCCGACGCGCAAACCACGAAGATGTGGCCGAACCGCTCTTCATACTCCCGGTTGCCCCGGGCCAGATCCTCGAGCACATCCGAGGCTGCTCGAGACGCGGTCTCCTGCTCGGCCGAAGACCATGCGTGAGTTTCCGGGAAACGGGCGGCCAGCGACTCGCGGTCGCCGATCCGCGGATGGTGGGAGAACGCTTCGAGGATGTCCTCGGTCGAGGCTCGAGCCCAGGCACGTTCGGCCGCTTCGAAGAGCGCCTGGGGCGACGCGAAAGGCCGTTCAGCGGCGACGGCCGCGGCCCATCCCGCACAGCCACAGCAGCGGAAGAAGGCTCCCGCGGCCTCGGAGGGCGATGCCTGGTTAATCGAGTCGAGGCCGGCCATAAAGTCGCAATCTGGAGACGCCGCCGTCTGGGAAGATTTTCAGTCGCACGTGGGTGACCGCCTCGGGTTTGGCGAGACCTTTCTCGATGATGTGGCGGCGGTGGGGTTTCAGTTTGGTCTCGGGAAGGAGGGTCCTGAACGGAACCCGGCCACCCTCGATCTCATCGAGGGTGGCACCGGGTGCGAAGGCCCACTCGAGTTCAGCACGGTCCGGGTAGTTGCCTTTGAAGTGATTGGTGTCGATCTCAACCTTGGAAATGCGACCGGCGGTGCCCAGCTGGATCACAACAAAGTCGTGCCCGGGACCGCGCCGTCGGCGGGATTCCCACCCTTCGCCCATGTTCGGCGCCCGGCCAGGAAGCAGGAGGTTGTTCTTCTGGCCGAAGTGTTCATCGCTGGCCAGAAGCGCCCGTCCGCCGTTCTCCATCGCGGCCAGATCCACGAGCCCCTTCATCCTCGCCCAAGGCACCGCCACGTCGCCGAACACCCGCAGCCGCGCCACTCCGCCATCGGGATAGATGTGAAACCGGAGATGGGTCGCAGGAAGATGAGAGGCTGCGGCGAACCGGTTGTGGGTGTTGCCGGCCAGGACCACCGGATCGAGGATCGAGGTCCAAGGTACTTTGGCCGCGTTCTTGGCCGTGACTGAGCCCGATACGTCGCAGGACTCGATCGACGCCATCTCCGGGAAGTTTCCGGTAAAGAACGCGGTGTCGATGTCGAACCCTCTCGGCACACCGCGCCTCCCGAGTTGGATCACGCACCAGTCGTGCCCCTGAACCCGCTTCCGCCGACTCTCCCATCCATCCATCCACTTGCCGTTGGCCGTGAACTTTCCGGGAATGAAGATCGGATCTTCGCGCTTGAGCAGGTTGTGCCGCGAGGCGAAGAACTCGTCGTTCGTGAAGAGCACGCGGCCGCCCATGCGAGCCGAAGCCAGATCGACCAGATTCAAGAAGTCTTCGCTCAAAGGAGGTCTCCACACGGACCGGAAAAGGTCCCGCGATCGTACACCTTGTGACCACGAACGTAAGTTTCTTCAACCGCTCCTTGCAGCGTCATGCCGAGGTACGGGGTCAGCTTATGCCGGTGAAGAACCTGATCCGGTGTGACCACGAAGGAAGCCTCTGGATTGAAAACCACCAGATCGGCATCGAGCCCGGGAGCGATCGCGCCTTTGCGGGCCTCGAGGCCGGCGAGGCGAGCGGGGCCAAGAGACATCCATCTCGATACGTGGGAGAGACCGAAGCCCCGCATCGAAGCCCCCGTCCACACGGCGCTTAGCGAAAACTGGAGGGACGAGATGCCTCCCCACGCGGCCATCAGGTCACCCACTCCCGGGCTCTTCATCTCCGGCGGACTCGGCGAGTGGTCGGAAACCACCATGCCGATCACGCCTTCGCCCAGGGCCTGCCATAGCCGTTCGCGGTTCTCCTGTTCTCGAATAGGAGGGGCGCACTTGAAGGCCGGGCTGCGCGCGGGAATGGACTCGGCGGCAAAGGTCAGGTAGTGCGGACAGGTTTCCGCCGACACCGGCAGACGCTCAGCCTGGGCCGCCGCCACGAGCGCGATCGCGTCGGCCGAAGACAAGTGAACGATATGGGTGCGACAGCCGGTCTCGCGGCACAAGGCGATCAGCGACCGGATCGCGTCGTTCTCCCAGGCGCGCGGACGGGAGGCCAGATAGTCCGCGTAGTCGTGCGCGACTCTGGGCATGGCGCAGCAAGCGCCCATCAGTTCCGCGTGAGCCAGGAGGGGCGCTTTCGAAGCCGCGAGGGCGTGCATGGCGGTGCGCAGCGTGGCCTCGTCTGACGCGGGGAACTCATCGATGCCCGAAGGAACCAGGAAGGCCTTGGCGCCGCGAGCGCCGGCTTCGACCAAGGCGGTCAGGTCCGCCGCATTTCCCGGAACCACCCCACCCCAGAACGCGCAATCCACATGGACGCGACCCCGCGCCGCCTCGCGCTTGGTTTCAAGCGCCTTTACGCTCGTGGTCACCGGGATCGAATTGAGCGGCATATCCACGATCGTGGTGATGCCGCCCTTCGCAGCCGCGCGGGTGGCGGTGTGAAACCCCTCCCATTCGGTACGTCCGGGCTCGTTGACGTGGACGTGGGCGTCCACAACCCCGGGCAGGATCACCCGGTCGCCCACATCGCGCACCAGGACGCCGGGCGGCGCCTCAACGCTCACATCGACAATGCGGCCGGTCCGAACATGGACCACCGCCGGACGTTCGCCGTCCGGCGTGACCACACGCGAACTGCGCAGCGCGAATTCATGTGAGCTCATGAACCCGAGTTTAGAAGCCCGCGACCAGGTCTCGGCGATCGGTGGCAATCGGCACCCTCACGTTAAGCTCAAGGGACTATGGCGCGAATCAGCACCTCCCCTACCTCGAAGGCCAAGGACGAGGCCTTCATGCACCTGGCGCTCCGCGAGGCGTCCCGCGGTATGAAAGGCGGCCAGGGGGGGCCCTTCGGGGCGTGCATCGTCCGCGACGGCCTCATTGTGGCGATAGCCCATAACCGCGTCCTCGTCTCCGGCAACCCGACTCAGCACGCGGAAGTGGTGGCGATCGGCCGAGCCGCCAAACATCTCGGCATCCACGTCCTCGAAGGATGCACGATCTACTCGACCACCGAGCCGTGTCCAATGTGTTTCTCGGCCATTCACTGGGCCCAGATCGACCGCATCGTTTTCGGCACCGGGATCGCCGACGTGAAGCGCCTCGGCTTCAACGAACTCTCGATCTCGAACACCACGCTCAAACGCCTCGGCCGCAGCCGAGTGGTGCTCGATCAATGCTCGAAACGCGAATGCACCGATCTCCTGAAGTCCTGGGCCAACCTCGAGACGAAGAAAACCTACTAGTCCCTCTTCGCGTCAGGCCTTCTTCGCGGCAAGGGCGGTCACGACTTCGAGGGCGCGATCGATGTCCGCCGGGGCCACGCAGACGTGGGCGGAAAGGCGCACTCCCTTGTCGTCGCCCTGGGCGCGAACCCGGATCTTCTTCTCCCACAACGCATTCTGCAGGTCGCGCGCGGTCACGCCCTCGACCCGAAAGGTGGTGATCGCCGAGCCGAGCCGGGCGTCTAACGGCGATGAGAGCACCGCCCCCGGAATCCGAGCGAGACCCTCGCGCAAACGCCGGGACAACATGAGATCCCACCGCTCCACTCTCTCCATCGTGTGACCCTCGGCGAGGGCAAGTGCGGCCAGAAGTCCGTCAATGAGGGCCGTGCTGCCGGTCCCGTACTGCATGAACCGAAACGCTCCCTGCTCCTGGTTATCCCATTGGTAGCTCGCGAGGGTGGTCCAGAACTGGGGCTGAACCGCCCGTCGAATGTAGAGCAGGCCGGTGCCCTTGGGCGCCATCAGCCACTTGTGCGGACTGGCCACGTACGCGTCGCACCCAAGCTCACGAACGTTCACCCGGACCTGCCCCACCGCCTGGGCGCCATCGATCAGGGACAGCGCGCCGCGTTCACGGGCGAGGGCTATGAGGCCTTGAACCGGCATCAGAATTCCGAACTGCGAAGTGATGTGGGAAACCATGACGGCCCGGGTCTTCGAAGACGACGCGGCGCGAAACATCGCGAGCACGCCCTCGGGCCCTTCCCCCACCGCACTCGCAAGCGGCAGTTCCTTCACCACGATCCCGCGGCGTTTTGCCATCAGCCGGAAGATTGAGACCGCCCCGCCATGCTCCTGATCGGTGGTGAGAACCTCGTCGCCCGCGCGCCAGTCGATCCCGTTACCCAAGGCATTCATGGAGACGGTGGCGTTCTGGGTGATGGCGATCTCGTCGGGGTCGGCGCCCAGAAAGCGGCCGGCCGCGGTTCGGGCCGCGAGCAACGGCTGATACCCGGTGAGCGGCTCACCATCCGCCTGAAAGTACGGCCAGTCGGGCAAGGCCGATTCGGTATTCCGAAGGCCATTCACCATCGCATCCATGACCGAGCGCGGAATCGCACCGAGCGTGCCGGTGTTGCAGTAGGTCACCTCGCGAGGAAAAAGCAACTCCCCACGAAGCCGGGCGAAGACCTCGGCATCCGAAGGAACCGCGGTCTGCGCCGCCTGGGCCGGTGTCGCCTGACCAAGAACCCCATGCAGCAAGGGCACCGCGGCAAGGGCCCCTAGAAAATCGCGCCTGTTCTCCATTCGCTTCGTCCTCCGATAAATCAACTCGACAGGGTCAGAATACGTGGTTTGGCGATGATCACGGCCCTCATTCTTCTCTCCGCTCTGCTCCATGCCTCGTGGAACGCTTTCGTGAAGAACGATGACGACCGCACTCTGTCGATGGCCTGGATCATGGGACTCAGCGGAGTCGCGAGCCTCCCGGCCCTGCCCTTCATCTCCTTCCCCGAACCGGAGGTGTGGGCGTACCTGCTCGCCACCACGATCGTGCAGAACGTCTACTTCGGCCTCGTGATCCTCTCTTACCGCCATGGAGACCTCTCGCAGGCCTATCCCATCGCGCGGGGCACGGCGGCCCTGCTTGCCGCGGTAGCCTCCTCCGCCCTTGGCTTCGACTCCCTGGTCGCACGGGAGTGGCTCGGCATCGTGATCTCATCGATCGGAATCGCCAGCCTCGCCTTCGCCGCAGCCAACGCCGGGAGCACCCTGCGGCATTCGATCGGCTATCCGCTCCTGAGCGGAGTCTTCACCGCGGCCTATTCGATCGTGGACGCGATGGGTGCCCGGGCTCTTGGCAACGCTTTTGACTATCTGATCTGGATGAACCTCTGCACCGCACCCTTCCTTCCCCTCTATATCCTCTGGACCCGAAGGGGCGCGGCGCTCAAGATGGAACCGGCGGCGTTTGGTGCGCGATTCGGGGCGGCCCTCGTGGCCTCCATCAGCTACGGCATCGCCATATGGGCCCTTTCGCATGGTTCGATCGGG
>CAZFQH010000199.1:0-7710 GCA_964520805.1 uncultured Acidobacteriota bacterium
GGAGTGGAGGTCACGGGCTTCCCGGATCTCGCGCGTCGTTACCGTGTGTCTTCCGTTCCGAAGACGGTTGTGGGCGAAACCGCGGAGTTCGTGGGGGCCCAATCCGAAGCGACACTCCTGCAACACATCCAGAAGGCCGCGGAAACACCGCTCGCTTCCTAGTCCGCGGCCGCGCTCCGGAGCGCTTTCCCGCTGCGTGCTATATTCGAAAAAATCCTTATGGTTCAGTTCAACTTTGCAGAGAAGACGATCAAGGCCAAGGTTGTCTACTACGGCCCCGCGAAGTCGGGCAAAACCACGAATCTTGAGCAGATCCACCGGCTGACCGATCCCACCGGAGCCAACAGTCTGGTCTCGCTGAACACCGCGCAGGACCGCACGCTCTTTTTCGACCTCCTCCCGATCTCCCTCGGCCAGGTTTCGGGCTACGAGTTCAAGATCCAGGTCTACACCGTTCCCGGACAGGTGCAATACAACGCAACCCGCCGCGTGGTGCTCGCGGGTGCGGACGCCATCGTGTTCGTGGCCGACTCCCGGAAGTCGATGGCGAAGGAGAACATCGCGGCCTTCGAGAACATGAAGGTGAACCTCCTCGCGAACCGGCTGGTTCCCGAGAAAGTGCCCCTCGTGCTTCAGTACAACAAGCGCGACATGCCGGATATCGACAACGAGGCCGAGCTGAATCGGCAGATCAATGCCTGGGGCCGTAAGGCTTTCCCCGGTGTCGCCGCCAATGGTGAAGGCGTCCTAGAGACTTTCGGCGCCGCCGCTCAAGAGATGCTCCAGTCGATCGCGATCAAGTACAACCTGAAGGACAAGGGTCTTGATCCCGCGGCCGTGCCTGAACTCGTGGCCGCCGCCCTCAGGGCGCTCTCCGGCAAGGCGGAAGACTTTACCGGGAGGACTCCCCCAAAGCCTGCCATTCCTGGAAAAGCGGCGGCGATATCGCCGTCGAAAATCACGGTCACCCAGGCGCAGAGCGCTGATCAGAACGCATCGCTGCAAGGCGGGAGCGATGGCGGTCTGGTCGTCGAAGAACTTCTGCAGAAGGCCATCAAGTCGAACGTCGATATGGCCGAAGTGCTCACGAGCGTCCTGCAAGCCGTGAACAGCGGCCTTTCCGCGATTCTCTCTCATGCGGACCTGGCCCTTCTCTACAAGGAAGACATCAAGCGCAACGCCGCTATTGCTGCGATCAAGCGAGAAGCGGACCTCACCCAGAGGCGGGTGCAGGCGATTTCAACCGGTGGCACCATGCCGGCGGCTAATGTGCCCATGGCGGGTCCGGCGACTCGTTTGGCGCAGCAAGTGAGCGCGCAACGCCAGGCGGGAGGTCCCCTTCCGCCGCCCAAGTCGGTTCCAGCCGCAGGCGCTTCCGCACCGCTTCCGCCCCCAGCGACCGTAGCCGCACCCTCGCAGCTTGAGGCGACGCTCAAGGAAGGCGTTCGACTCGCGCAAGCGGGTTTGTCGGCCGCCGGCGCAAGTGTCGACTTCGCCCAGATTGGCGGCGACCTCCCGCTGTGTCCACCGGCCCACGTCTCGAAGCTCGTGAAGGCCGCGGTTGAGGGGGCGGCGTCTTTGGCCCCGTCCGCCAAAATCAGCGTGCGCTCGGAAAAGAAGCCCGTGCTCCTGAAGAGCCGCGATGGTTCGGAGACGAAACGCGATTTCCTGATGTTGATGGTGGCTCAGTCCGCCACCATTCCCCTCGACGAACAACAGAAAATTCCCACGGGTGCGGGCAGTGGGCCGCTGGGCGAGGCCGGAAAACTGGCCCGCGAAGTGGGTGGTTTCACCAGATTCGTCCCCACCCCGGCTGGTGGCACGGAAGCACGGTTCTTCCTGCCCATGTGATTCGGGGTTCCACCGGGCCGAGGCCTTGTGGACGGACAGTTCAGACCGACCTAAATGTGGCGACCTACCGGGCAGGAACCGCCTTCAGTCCCTCGGCCAACGACTCCGCGGTGATGTCCCAGTTGTCCCGGTCGAACACACTCTTCCCATCCTTGAAGAGGATGATCTGCGGCGACTCGTGTTCGATCCCCGTCAAAGCCGCCACGTGATTGCTCGCGGTGCGCGACTCCACGACCTTGATGATTCCGAGTTTCAGATCTTCACGGGGATCCAACTGGGCTTCGACATGCACGAATGTCTCCGGCGTCTTGTGGCAAAGGCCGGCCTTGAAAATGACCGCCGTCGGGTTTTCCTTCAGGAAAACATCCACCGCAGCCGGTGAGGCGAGGTACGAGATGCGATCTTTGAGAGGCATGGCGCAAGTCTAGGTGGCGGGCCTCGGCGAACCCTAGGAGCCTGCGCGCAGCCAGGCCTGAACAACAATCCGACTGACCGATCCGCCTCCACCGGTCCTTGAGGGAATTCCGTTCTCAGACCGTCGCAGGCCCACTCATCGGCGAACCAAAATAGACTCCGGAGTCATCGGTCGTATTCCCTGTCAAGAAGGAGAATCCATGCGTCCATTCGCCCCCCCAGTCGTTTTGGGCCTCTTCATGTTCACCGCGAACCTCGTCTCCGCCCAGCCGGCGCGACCTTCGGCCAAGCCGGCCTCGATCGAAGAGAAGACGGCGAGTATGAAGAAACTCGACGGATTCATTCCGACGTACTGGGACGAGACCGAAGGCCGCCTGTACCTGGAGGTTTCGCGTCTGGGTCAGGAGATCCTCCACTACAACGGCTACGCGGCCGGCCTCGGTTCGAATGACATCGGCATCGACCGCGGTGCGCTCGCGGGATCCCGCATCGTGATGTTCGAGCGGGTGGGGCCCAAGGTCATGCTCGTCTCCCCGAACTACAACTTCCGCGCGACCACGGATAACGCCGCCGAGCGTCAGTCGGTTAAGGATGCGTTCGCCCGCTCGATTCTCTGGGGATTCACAGTGGCCGCCGAATCCCCTGGTCGGATTCTCATAGACGCCACTTCCTTCCTGGTTCGCGACAATCTGAACCTGGCCGCGCGCCTGCGTCCGGGCACCTATCGTCTGGACGAGTCGCGAAGCGCCGTCCACATGCCCGGCACCTTCAATTTCCCCAAGAACACCGAGCTTGAGGTCGAACTCACCTATACCCTTCAGCAGCAGGCCGGACCGCCGCAGGGCGGGGCTGCCCCCGGCCCGGGCGCCAACTTCGGCGGTGGTGGCTACTTCGAGGGAGTGCGCGAGGTCGCGGCCAGTGGGGAGGCCGCCAGCATCCGGGTTCATCACTCGTTTCTCGAGCTGCCGGACGACGGCTACAAGACCCGCGCCTTCGACCCGCGCGCCGGCTATTTCGGCCCCGAGTTCCAGGATCGATCGGCGGCGCTGACCGCACCGCTTGAGCGCCGGTACATCGGCCGCCATCGTCTGGCCAAGGTTGATCCGAAGGCGAAGGTTTCGGATGCGGTGAAGCCCATCGTCTACTACCTTGACCCCGGAACCCCCGAACCAATCCGCAGCGCTCTGCTCGATGGAGCGCGCTGGTGGAATCAGGCGTTCGAAGCGGCGGGCTATCGCAATGCCTTTCGTGTGGAAATGCGTCCTGAAGATGTCCACCCGCTCGACGCCCGCTACAACGTCATCAACTGGGTTCATCGCTCGACCCGTGGCTGGAGCACAGGGGGATCTGTCTCCGATCCCCGTACCGGCGAGATCATCAAGGGTGTGGTGACGCTCGGATCGTTGCGGGTGCGCCAGGACTTCCTCATCGCCGAAGGCCTGCTCTCGCCCTACAAGACCGGGAACGAGGTCTCGAACGAGGCACGCGAACTGGCGCTTGCCCGCTTGCGTCAGCTCTCCGCCCACGAAGTGGGCCATACCCTTGGCATCGGCCACAACTACTACGACTCCGATGCGGGCCGCATTTCGGTGATGGATTATCCACACCCTCTGGTGACTCTCAAACCCGACGGCTCGTTCGACACTTCGAAGGCCTACGACAAAGCGATCGGAGCCTGGGACAAAGTGGCCATCGTTTACGGTTATCAGGACTTTGCCCCCGGCACCGATGAGAAGGCCGCCCTCGCCGCGATCATCGAGGATGGCCTCAAGAAGGACCTCCGCTACATGAGCAACCAGGACCTCGGGGCTCACCCTCGTGTGAATCAGTGGTCGAACGGGACCGACGCCTCTGCCGAACTCAAGCGCATGATGGAAGTTCGCCGTGTGGCCCTGGCCCGCTTCGGCGAGGCCGTGATTCAGAAAGGGGCGCCGCTCGCGACGCTTGAAGAAACGCTGGTTCCCCTGTACCTCCACCATCGCTTCCAGGTGGAAGCCGCGGCATCGGTGGTGGGCGGCCAGCACTTCACCTATGCCATGCGCGGCGACGGGCGCGTGCCCACCACACCCGCCTCCGCCGCAGAGCAGAACCGGGCCATCGAGGCCCTGCTCTCGACCCTCAAGCCCTCCGAACTCAAGATTCCCGAAGCTGTTCTCAAGGTCATTCCGCCCCGGCCGTCGGGGTATGGGCCGCATCGCGAGTTGTTTCCTCGCTTCACCGGCGTCACGTTCGACGCCATCTCTCCCGCGGTGGTCGCCGCCGATCTCACCGCGTCCTATCTTCTTGACGCTCAGCGCGCGGCGCGGCTGGTCGAGCAGAAAGCCCTCGATCCGGCTTTGCCCGGCTTCGATGACCTGGTGAACGAGCTCGTTCGCACCACGTTCAACGCGACCACGACTTCGCCCTATGAGGCCGAGATCGCCCGAGCTGTCGAGCGCGTGGTCGCGGATCGTCTGATGGACACGGCCGCCAATGCCCGCATGCCTCAGGTGCGGGCGCTGGCTCAGGCCGCGTTGGGCACCATCAGCGGCAGCGGCCCGCACCGCGCCCTTCTTCTACAGGACATTCAGCGCTTCAACACCCGCGCGTTGGCCGCACCCTTCGCCACCGCACCCACGGCACCGCCGGGAGCTCCGATTGGTGATCCGGGAATGAACCACCTGTGGCGGATGGTCGAACCCGCGTGCAGCCAGGACGAGACTGTCCTGCGTCACGAACACTAAGAGCGGGAGCCTCTCATGTTCATGCTTCTGGCCCTGCTGGCCGTCACGACTCCGCCGGCCGCTCCATCCACTCGAGATCTCGCAAAGATCAACTGGATGGAATTCCGCGAGGTCGTGCCCGCGAAGATCGACACCGTGCTTCTGCCTCTTGGCACCCTCGAAGCGCATGGCGTGACCGCGAACGGCGCCGACATTCTGGCTCCCGTGGCGATTGCGACCGAGCTTTCGGCCCGCGTGAACGCCATGGTCGCACCGGTGATTCCCTACGGATTCACCGGAGGCCTCGACGCCTATCCAGGTTCCTTCACCATTCCCGAAGAGGTCTATCGGGCCTACGTGAAGGCGACCCTCCATGGGCTCGCGAAGAACAAGTTCCGCAACATCATCCTGGTGAATGGTCACGGGGGCGGTCAAACCGCGATCCTCAACGCCCTGGCCCAGGAAGTCGGCCGGGAAACGAACACGCGGATCCTGGTCATCAACTGGTGGAGCTATTGCTCCGACATCACGCTCGAGGTTTTTGGGGAGGATGGCGGGCACGCCGGTGAGAACGAAAACGCCTTCATGATGGCGATCGACCCAGGCCTTGTGCACAAACAGCGTTATTCGCCCGACCTCGCGACCGCGAATCCCGCGACGGGGACGTGGAGCGCTTATCCGAACCCCTCGTCCATCGGTCTCTACAAAGAGGGCCAGGGTTATCCGAAGTTCGATCTACCGAAGGCGAAGATCTATTTCGCGAAGGTTGTCGACAAGGTCGGGCGGCTGATCGAAGAAACAATACGGAAATGGAATCAGGCCGGCCTGTGATGAAACAAGCACCGCAGTTGATCGCGCCAGGAGAAAAAGCGTAGTGAAGAAGATGGTCGTTACCGGTTCCTCCGGTCTCATTGGCAGCGAAGTTTCCGCGCACTTCGCTCGCGAGGGATACGCCGTCCACGGTATCGACAATAACCAGCGCGCGGTTTTTTTCGGGGCTCAGGGTGACACCCGCTGGAACCAGGAACGGCTAAGCCGAGACCTCCCGGGTTTTGTTCATCACGAACTCGACATTCGGGATCGCGCGGGAGTGGCTGATCTGCTTCGTGAGCTGAGACCCACCGCCATCGTCCACGCCGCCGCCCAGCCGTCCCATGATCGGGCCGCCGCCATTCCCTTCGACGATTTCGACACCAACGCGGTAGGCACTCTCAATCTTCTGGAAGCGGCCCGGCAGTTCTGCAAGGAAAGCCCGTTCGTGCACATGAGCACGAACAAGGTCTACGGAGACCGGCCCAATCTCATTGCCATGACCGAACTCGAGACCCGGTACGACTACGCCGATCCCCTTTTCGCGGCCGGCATTCCCGAAACGTTCTCGATCGACCAGAGCAAACACAGCCTGTTCGGCGCCAGCAAAGTAGCGGCGGACGTCATGGTTCAGGAGTATGGCCGCTACTTCGACATGCCCACCTGCGCCCTGCGTGGCGGATGCCTGACCGGACCGAATCACAGCGGGGTCGAACTCCATGGCTTTTTGAGCTACCTGGTCCGCTGCAATCTCGAGGGGCGCGAGTACAAGGTCTTCGGCTACAAGGGCAAGCAGGTCCGGGACAACATCCACAGTCTCGACGTCGCGCGGTTCATGCACGCGTTCATCGAGGCTCCCCGCTCGGGAGAGGTGTACAACCTGGGCGGCGGCAAAGCGAACTCGTGCAGCATTCTCGAAGCCTTTCGGATCACCGAAGGCTTCAGCGAAAGGCCGCAGGTTCACACTTACGTTGATCAGAACCGCATCGGCGATCACATCGTCTACTACTCCGATCTCAGCAAGATGAGAGAGCACTATCCGGGCTGGGATATCACGGTCTCTCTCGAAGAGACGATCCGTCAGATCGTGGCCGCCTGGCGGACCAAACTCACCGCTTGAAACTCCTCATCACCGGCGCCTGCGGCTTTGTCGGCTCCACCCTGATCCGCACCTGGGCCGAACGCGGCTCCGCGCACAGCTTCATCGGTCTTGACAATCTGATTCGCCCGGGAAGCGAGACCAATCGCGGGATCCTCAAGAAGATGGGCGTCCCCATCGTCCATGCGGATATCCGATCGGCCAGTGACTTCGAATCCCTGCCTGAAGCAGACGCGGTGATTGACGCCGCCGCGAATCCGAGCGTTCTGGCCGGCGTGGATGGCGCCACGTCAAGCCGGCAGCTGGTGGAACACAACCTGCTCGGCACGCTCAACATGCTGGAGTACTGTCGGCGAAAACGCGCGGCCTTCGTTCTGCTCAGCACCAGTCGGGTGTACTCGATCCCACCGCTCGCTTCTCTCAAGACTCGGGTTCGGAACGATGCCTTTGAGCCCGATCCCGAACAACCCCAGGTTCAAGGACTGAGCACACACGGCCTCGATGAGACTTTCTCCACTGCACCTCCGGTGTCGCTCTACGGAGCCACCAAACTCGCCAGTGAGAACCTGGCTCTCGAATACGGATCCACTTTCGATTTCCCGGTGTGGGTGAATCGCTGCGGCGTCCTTGCGGGGGCCGGTCAGTTCGGCCGCCCCGATCAAGGCATCTTTGCCTACTGGATCCACAGTTGGCTTCGCCGCCGCCGCCTCAAGTACATCGGCTTCGATGGCCAGGGCCATCAGGTGCGCGACTGCCTGCACCCCGCGGACCTCGCGAGCCTCATCGATCGTCAGCTTGCCGCCGAACCCGGCGGCAAGCTCCGCGTCATGAACG
>CAZFQH010000200.1:0-2372 GCA_964520805.1 uncultured Acidobacteriota bacterium
GGCCACTTGTGCTCACGAAGAATGGACCAGCCTCCAGCCGTGGCGCGCGCCACGGTTTGGCGCGCGCCAACCGCTCTGTTTTCCCAGATCCGTTCTGTTTGCTGCCTTTCGGTGCGATAGCCAGACACGGAGACCACACTCGGCTCTTCAGAGTGGGTCGAATGGCGCTCGAAGGGGTGGCCCATGTTTGGCTAGCAAACCTGGCCCATTTCTCCTAAGAAACTCCCACCCAACTTCAATGTTTGCAACAGGGAAAAACCATCGAGTTTCTGGTCAACACGATCGGCACGCAGTGCCGTGGACCACTCGATAGCGCCGGGGATCCGGGAAGAGGAGCCCGCACCTCTGAGCGCCGTACACAGCAGCTACCGGGGCGACATCGACACCATCGTCACCAAGGCGCTCGAAAGGGACGGCGCCATTTGGCCGACGAGCCGATCACGACGCGGCCGCCGAGCGCCGCGTATTCCGATGCGTAAGTTCGCGCGGCGGCACGCCGTCGCGCAAAGGAAGCCACTGGCGTTTCGGCTTCTTTCGCCGCAAGTCCCGTTCTGGGACTAAACTCAAGGCGGTGCGGATTATTGCTGTTTCGACTCTGAAGAGATACTGGGAGAGGAGTGTCGCCCGCGCGGACGCGAGGGAGCCCGTTCTTGCCTGGTACCGCCAGACCCGCGCCGCCGACTGGTCGACCCCCTCGATGGTGAAATCGGACTTCGGTAGCGCGAGCATCCTCAAGGATGGTCGCGTGGTCTTCAACATTGGCGGGAACAAGTACCGGCTCGTGGTACGGATCAACTATCCCTATCGCGTCGTGTACATACGATTCATCGGCACACACGCGCAGTATGACGCGATTGACGCGCAAACAATTTGAGGTTGACTCCATGCAGATCCGGCCGATAAACAACGAAGCGAGATACAGGGCGGCGCTGACAGAAATCGAGTCGCTGATGGCTGCCAAGAAAGGCAGTCCGGCGGGGGAACGGCTCGATGTCCTCGCGACCCTGGTCGAAGCGTATGAGGCGAAGCACTTTCCGCTCGGACTGCCGGACCCTATTGAGGCGATCAAGTTTCGGATGGAACAGCAAGGCCTTGGACCGAAGGATCTTGAACCGATGATCGGTCGTTCGAACCGGGTCTACGAGGTCCTCAATCGAACCCGCCCCCTGACCCTGAAGATGATCTGGAGACTCCATGTTGGGCTGGGCATTCCAGCAGAGAGCCTGATCAAGCAGTCGGCCGGCCCCCACGCCGCATGATGGGCCTTCGGAACGTAAGTGAAGCAAGCGTGGTTTGCCAGTCCATGCGGGCTGGAGAACCATGGGTCCCTGAAGAGTAGGAATGACTGAGGAACCAACTTCCACCGATCCCCTCGAGTCAAGGACCAGGCTCACGGGGACGCGGGATCCCTCGAGCGTGCCAGACGCGTCCGAGCGTGAGGACCGCGTTGCCCCTCTCCGTCCCCACGGGTTCTTCGAAGCGAGCACGCGCGGCGATGGAATGCCATGCTCCGCGTGGCGCAGCGCCTGGGCGAGCGGACCGGAGCCTGGGTCCAGGGTTTCTTGCGAGGCACCGGCCCGGCGGTCGTCGCCACACCCGCGGGCTTCTTCGACGACGGCGTTTACGACGATCCCTTCGCGAGCGGGTGTCTTCGCGGGCGGCGCGGAGTTGCAAGGCTCGGGCGCGTGGCAGAAGAAGGATTTCACAGCCGTGGTGGCGCTCACGCGAGCGGCCCGCCGCTCGAAGGCGATGCGCTGCGCGAGGACCGTATCATGCAAGCCGGTGTCAGCCTGTCGCTGCCCTTGCCCTCACCGGGCGCCTTCTCACTGGCGCTCGCGCTGGACTACGGCTTCACGCGGTCTCGCTCGAACGACGCGTACTACGACTACCGCAGCCACGCGGTCGGACTGGCACTGACGGTCAGCCGGTAACGCATCGCATCAACCGCGGCAGTAGCTGAAGCGTCCTTAGGTCGCGGCCAAGCGCGGTGGCGTGCTCGGTTCGAGCGGCGGCAACGGTGCGAACGCTCAGCGGGAGTGGGCCTCGAACCGGCGCAGATCGTTCCGTGCCCGGTAGCTGGTCGGATCGACGACGAAGCCTGCCGCGGCGACTGAGGCCTCGGTGTCACGGTTCGGGTGGCAGCCGCCCGTGAACCAGGTCCAGGCCGGCTGCATACGGTCCTGCAGCCAGGCCGCGAAGGGTCGCTGCGAGCGAACGTGCTCCAACATCCGAAGCACTCCGCCCGGCTTCAGGACGCGTCGCACCTCGCCGAGCCCGCGCGCCACGTCGAGGACGCTGCAATAGACGAGGCCGCTCACCACCGTATCGAAGGCCCCTTCGCGGAAGGGCAGGGCCTCGGCGCGGGCGCCCAC
>CAZFQH010000200.1:2382-7703 GCA_964520805.1 uncultured Acidobacteriota bacterium
GCGCGGCGTCGGGCCTTTAGGAGGGACTGGGGGCAGGGGTCGAGGCCGATCGCACGCACGCCGCGGCCAAAGAGCGCGAGGTTGCGCCCGGTTCCGCAGCCGATGTCGAGCACGCGGCCGCTGCGCACCCCGCCGGCGAGCCAGGCGCGCCAGCGTCCGAGGCCGGCGCGCTCGATAAGCGCCATGCCCGAGTCGTAAAGCCAGGGGATCTGCTCGATGCCGCGCACCTCAGCGCCCCCCGCCCGCGGCGTACGTCTTCAGCCGGTAGCGCAGGTGGCGTTCGCTCATGCCGAGCGCGGACGCGGCCCGGGTCTGCACGCCGCCCGCCTTTTCAAGGGCCTCATCGATGAGGGTTTTCTCGAAGGCCATGACGCGCTCCGCGAAGCCACCCGTCGTGTCGCCCTTCGTCTCGGGCTTGAGGCCGCCGAGGTGCAGTGGCAGGTCGGCGGTGGTGATCGTGGCGCCGCGGGCGAGCACCATCGCCCGGTGCACCAGAAATCCAGCAGGACCACACCCTCGCCGATCGTGGCCTCGAAGTTGTTTTCGGTAACGTGAATGATTGCCATGGTTGTCTCCAGGCAATGAGAGCCATGGCCGGGCGAAAGGGTTCGCCGGTTCGCGCTAGAAACGCACGGTCAGCCCTTCCCGGGCCGTGTCGGTTTCGGAGAGGCGCTCGCGAGCCCGGGTCAGGCGATCGTCCAGTTCCTCGTCGGTGGCGCCCGGGATCGTGATGGAACAGGAAGAGCCTTCCGACCCGAGCCTCGATGGCGAGATCAACGACATCCTCCCAGGCGCTGTGGCCCCACCCCTTCCGATCCCGCTGCAGGAGATCGCGGCTGTACTGGGAATCGTGGATGAGGCTGTCGGCGTATCGAACCATGTCCAGGACCTCGGGCGAAAGGCGACCCGGCTCGTGCTCGTGGTCGGTGACATAAGCCACCCGTTTCCTATCGACATAGAGGAGATAGCCGAGGGCTCCGTTGGAGTGAGTCAAGCGATGGGTCGTCGCCCGCACCCCTTTGCCGAGCTGGATCTCTTGGCCGGACGCGTCGAAGGCCGATTCCGGCTCATCGCGCACAGACTGCTTCAGGGCGGGAAAGTCGAGGATGTTGTCGCCCACGAAGGCGACGGCCTCGCGCGGTCTTTCGTCCTCGAACGCCGCGCCGCTGGCCACCGCGGCGAAGCGAGGGTTCGTGTCGCCAATGTCGATACGACACATCATGACATCGAACGGCAGACGCTGAATCCTGAAGTTCTCCTTCGTGTCCTCGCACAGATTCGCAAAACGGTTCGTCACGATGGCGATGCGGCCGCCAAGCTCCTGGCCCAGGGTGGGAGGAGATCGCTTCATGTCGACGCAATTTTTGCCTCCTCGCCTCATTCGCGCGGCAACCGAACACGCTTTCCGCAATACCTGAGTTGGACGGCGAACCCTTTCCGCGGCGGTTGGCTCTCATCCATTGACCGTCCTCGGTTTCGCGAAAAGTGCTGGAAATCGCCAGCCAACGCGCGGAGGAGAGCGGCGATCGAGCCACGACCCGTTCAACCACCCCTGGAGTCCCATGGAAACCACGACCGAGACCAAGATACAGACGATGCCCCGCATTGGCGACAAAGCCCCCGCTTTCAAGGCGGTGACGACCCAGGGAGACATCGTGTTCCCCGAACAGTACGCCGGGCACTGGGTGATCCTCTTCAGCCATCCCGCTGACTTCACCCCGGTCTGCACCTCCGAGTTCATGACCTTCGCGAGCCTCGAATCGAAGTTCGCCGAACTCGACTGCAAGCTCGTCGGTCTCTCCGTCGACGGCCTGTACAGCCACATCGCCTGGCTGCGGACCATCAAGGACAAGATCGAATACAAGGGAATGAAGAACGTCGAGGTGACCTTCCCGCTCATCGAGGACATCACCATGGAGGTCGCGAAGAAGTACGGGATGATCCAGCCCGGCGAGAGTTCGACAAAGGCGGTGCGGGCGGTGTTCGTCATCGACCCCAAGGGCATAATCCGGACCATCATCTACTACCCCTTGAGCCTCGGCCGGAATTTCGACGAGTTGATCCGCGTGGTGCAGGCCTTGAAGACCGCGGACGCCTTCTCGATCGCGACCCCGGCCGACTGGCGTCCCGGCGACGACGTCATCGTCCCGCCTGCGGGCTCCTGCGGCGTCGCCAAGGACCGCATGGAGAGTCAGGAGGCCGGAGTCACCTGCCACGACTGGTTCTTCTGCACGAAGACGATCGACAAGAAGGACGTGCTGGGAGCGATTGTGAAAGGATCGAAGTAAGGTTCGCCCATGAAGACCAACATCCACCCGATCGAGAGGGCCGTTCGCGTCGTGGCCGGTGTCGTCTTGGTGAGCCTGGCCTTCGTGGGCCCGGCCAACAAGTGGTTCCTGCTGGGGTTGATCCCCCTCGCCACCGGTCTTCTGGGCTGGTGTCCGCCTTACGCGCTGCTCGGCATCAGCACCTGTCCCCGCAAGAGCTGAGCCAAGTCAACGAACGCATGAGCGCCGGCGAAATTACTGGCAAGACCCAGGGAGATCCGCTCCGCCCCGGTGGCCTTGGCGTCGATGCACAGCCGAGGTCGTCTCGCGTCATGCGCCAGCTCCCCGGCACCGGGATTGCAGAAGCCGCCCGAACGAAGGGAGATCTTCCGCTCGGCCGCGCGGCGCTCGACCTGCGATGAACCGCACAGGCCGCTGCCCGTGTAGTCGATGTAAATCTACCCTTGGGCGTCCAGGCGGGCGAATCCACGCTGCCGGAGCGCGTCGAGAGCGGTGGTCTTCTCGTACTCTGGATTAGAGGCGCTGAACGTGTTGAGAGCCTTCAAGGCGTCGGTCGCAGCTCGCACCTTCGGGTGTACTTCGCGATTCACAGACCGGCTACGCCGCGGCCGCAGCGCTTTGGCGGGGAGGACGCACGATGTGGACCGAACAATGGCATGAAGGGCGACCGCCAGCACCCGCGATAGTCCTGAGGCGATTTCCTGCCGCTTGTCGGCGTCGATTCCGATGTCGATCTTCATCTTGGTGTCCTTTGTTTCAAAAGTCCTGTCCTTCAGGGTTGGTGCGGGCGCGACGGACGACAAAGCGAGGAACAACGAACCCCGCCTGAATAGATAGCGGTTCTGCGCGGGCTTGTCGATGATACGAATGGACCAAGGGGCTATGGCTCGATCGCGCCGGCAACGCCCCGCATCTTACGGGCGGCTCCTTACGGGACTGAGCGGACCCCTTTCCGGCCCGTCCTCCGCGAGTTCCACAAGGAGAGTGAGCTTCCGGTGGCCGGGCTGCGGGCGGGGGCGATCCTGCGGGTCGAGGGCGCTTCGACAACCCTCAAGGGCATGGCAGGCGCGGCCTGGAGCCCCTGGAGTTCCTGCCCGGGGCAGCGGTCGCGGAGTATCTTGAGCCCGGCCGGGAGTCTGTCTAAGTCACACGGAAGTTCCGCATCATCCCCATGTCTTCGTGTTCAAGGATGTGGCAGTGATAGAGGTACAGACCCGGGTGGGAGGTGAAGGTCACCTGCACAAGGACCGTCTCGCCGGGAAGCACGAGGACGGTGTCGGTCCAGCCCGCGTCGACGATGCCCTCGCGCAACGCGTTCGTGGCGCGCCCCCCCGTGCGTTCGAGCACGCGAAACTGCCGGCCATGGATGTGCATGGGATGCGCCATTTCCATGCCCATGCCGTTTGGCTGATTCGCGAACTCCCACACGTGGGTCGAGCCCCGCAGGACCGTCTCCTCCTCCGCCACATCCTCCATGTCCATCGAGAAGGTGCGGCCGCCGAGCGACCACTGCATCTGCCGAAACAGAAGCGGCACGCGGCGGACTTTCGCATCCGCCCGGCGCGCCCAGGTCGAGTCGAACGCGGACAGACGCTCTGGGACCTTGAAAGCCCCACCGGCCCGAGCCCGCGTGCGCAGAGTCATGGCGCGCAGCGGAGCACCGCTGGGAACCGGCGCCGTGTTGCCCATCATCCCCACCCTTCCCGTATCGGACTCGGAGAAACCGAGGCTGTCGAGGTGCACTTCCGTGCCGGGGGCGATCTTCGTGAGATCCACGAGCACGTCCGCGCGTTGCCCCGGGGCCAGAGTCAGGGTGCGCCGAAGAAGCGGTCGCTCGAGCAGACCGCCATCGCCGCCGATCACGGTCATGGATACATCCTGGCTCCAGGCCAGCTTGTAGATGCGGGCGTTCGATCCGTTCAGCAGGCGGACACGATGCCAGGCCGCGTCGACCTCCCGGGTGGGCTGCACCGCGCCGCTCACCAGAACGCGATCGCCCAGAAAACCGTTCATCATCTCCATCATGCCGCCACCCTGGTAGACGAACTGATTGCGGGTATCGAAGCGACGATCCTGAAAGACACAGAGCAGTTCCGCGTCGCCCGAAGGCAGCTTCAACGCGTCTTCCTCTGGATCACCCACAAGGACCAGGCCGGCGAGCCCCTGGTACACCTGCGGAGCCGTCCGCATGTGCGGGTGCGGGTGGTACCAGTACGTGCCCGCGCGATTGCTGACCTCGAAGTCGTACACGTATTCCTCACCGTGGCCGATCGCCAGCCGCGGATGTCCGTCCGCCTTCTCGGGAACGTCGAGGCCGTGCCAATGGACGATCGAGTCCTCGGCGAGCTGATTGGCGAAGCGGATCCGGACCTGCTGGCCGCGGCGAAGGCGGATGACCGGGCCGAGGTAGGAACCGGGCAGGGTCTGAAGCGTATCCGCCGGGCCCTTGATCAGGCGGCCGGTGAAGCGCCAGACCCGGGTGGAAGGTCCAGGCAACAGCGACACCTCGCCGGGGGCAGCGGTCAGCGTGATCTCGACATCGGGCACGACCGGGGCCGGACGCGGCGGCGTCTGCTCAGTCGATAGAGCGGGTTCGGCGCCTGCGGAACAGGCAACTCCCGCCAGAGAAGAGAGACTCAACAACCGAAGCAGATCGCGACGATGCATGGCTTTTCTCCTCACGTCGTGAGCGTAAGTGAAACAGGCGCGGTTCGCCAGCAAATTCGCATGACCGCGGGCGGACGCCCGGTCTGCTTCAGCCGCTCGCAAAGCGCGTCGGGGTGCTGCCTCCTTGGGGCGTCCGACCCATCGAACACTCGTGGCCGCTAAAAGCCTGCCCTCGGGGCACGCAAGCTCCGCCGCCCCCCGCGGTGCAACCCGCGTTTCACTTCCGCTCGCTACGCTGCCTCGTGCCTTAATGGCCAGCCCTCCCCCCCGGGGCTTGCGGTCTAGACTCGGGCCGCATAGGGCGCAGAAAGAAACCGCATGGAGATGCGAACGCCCGCGAGGGTGCCCTTCCTTATCCTTACCCCC
>CAZFQH010000201.1:0-2820 GCA_964520805.1 uncultured Acidobacteriota bacterium
GGCCGGGCACCCACAAGGGGTGCCCCTACGCTTCGGGAGAAGGGCCCCGCCCCCCGCCAAGCTTCGCGCTCGACCGAAAGCGCTCGATGGACTCAGCCCCGGATCGAAACGGGGATTCCACGATCGCCCGCACTTTTGATGCACACCTGCCTCGATACCCGCGAACGCAGCCCTTAGAATGGCGCTCAACAAGGCATGAAGTTCCGCTATATCGCCATTGAGGGTGTGATCGGCGTCGGAAAAACCACCCTCGTTGAGGCTCTGGCCGAACGTCTCGATGCCACACAAGTTCTGGAGGAATGGGAGGACAACCCGTTCCTGAAGCCCTTCTATGAAGGAAAGGCTCACTCCGCTTTTCAGACCGAGGTGTTTTTTCTGCTCTCGCGCTTTCGCCAGCAGCGCGAACTGATGCAGCGGAAGCTCTTCGCCGACACCCTGGTCGCGGACTACGTCTTCGAAAAGTGCCGCCTTTTCGCCTATCTGAATCTCGACGACACCGACCTGCATATTTTCGACAAGCTGTATGCGGCGCTTTGTGAGGGTCTTCCCCGGCCCGACGTTGTGATCTATCTCCAGGCCCCCACCGATGTGCTGATGCGGCGGATCCAGAGCCGCGGCCGGCCAGAGGAGCGCGGGATGGCCCGCGACTACATCATGGAACTTGGGCAGGCCTACAGCCACTACTACTTCCACTACGACGCGACGCCCCTGCTGGTGGTGAACACCGAAGACGTGGATTTCTCGAAGCGCCCCGAGGATGTGGACGACCTGCTGAAACAGCTCCGCTCCCTGACCGGCGGGACCCAGTACTACACCCCCAGACCCCGGAGCTAGTTTGGTGCCGCGGGCCTTGTGGTCCCTGAGCACCATCGAAGGATGTCGTCGAAGGCTGGCCACCCTTCCGGCGCGCGCACCAGACATCGCCCCAGGAATGGACAAGCGGCCCTCGTAGCCGGGCCTCACGTCGGCCAACCGCGCGACGAAAGGGCAGGCACAAGGCTCGCCCCTACATTCGAATCGCATCACCGTGGCTGGACGCCTTCGACTGCGCGTTGCCGAAATTGCGGGCACCAGGCGCGTGCCCAGGGGACCACCCCGCGGAAAGGTAGGGCTGGCCACGCTTCCGGCGCGCGCACACGAATGGCGCCACCGACTGGCGGACTACCGGGGCAACTGCGACAGGGGCTTGCTACGTCGGCCGAGGAAGGCCACCAGCGGCTTCAGAGCCTTCGGCAGCGTCATGTCGTCAAACGACAGGTGCAGCGCGCCGGCGTCGGTCTCGATAGTGACCTCGTGCAGCGGCAGATCGGCGACGCCTTTTGTCCTCGCCGCCTTCACCTTGACCCGCTGGGCCACCTTGACCAGGCCTTTGACCAGCACCGCCGCCGCAGGTGACAGGGTCGCCACATCGATCATGCAGCCGCGGAGCAGGCCGGCGAAACCGCCGGAACGCACGTACCGGATTCGCAGAGTCATGGATCGAAAGCCATTCAGTCCTACACTACTCTTCCCCCGAACGCCTCGGGAATAGTAGGGGGCGGCCACCCTGAACTCGTCCGCGGTTGGGTGCCGCGGGCCGTGCGGTCCTGAGACCCGTCGAAAGGTGCCTTCGAAAGGTGGACGCCCTCGCGGTTCAAGGGCGCCCCCCTACCGGCGGACGACAACGGGAGACGCTAGGATTGGGACTTGACGATCCGAGTTCGGCGGAGGCTGCCTTGAGCGATGCGACTGAGCTTGCTTCGCTCAAGAAGCAACTCGCTGAAGTCAACAAGGAGGTCGCGGACCTTTCCGCCGTAGTGTCAAAACTCGGCATGATGGTCGCTCGAACTTCTGGGGAGCCCTCGGGCGCACTGCGGCAAGAGAACCGCAAACGCGACGCGTTTGACCCCGGCGCGATCAAGAGTCTTTACTCCAGGCGCTTCTCTCCCGAAGAGCTTCAGCGAAAAAACCAGATCTGGCGGTCCCTGGCCCCTTTTTGGAGTCGGTGGTTTCCGGCCAATACTCGCGCGGTGCTTGAAATAGGAGGAGGCGAAGGCGAGTTTTTGGAGCATGCCGCGGTGGCGCGTAAGGTCACGGTGGACATCAACCCCTCTGTCGAGTCACTACGTTTGAAGGGGATCGAGGCCCATATAGGTACCGCGCTGCGGCTGCACGAGTTTTTCGACGACTCGGTGTTCGACCTCGTCTTCTGCTCCAACGTCCTCGAACACCTGTATGACCGCGACCAGGTTCATGCCGTGTTTCGGGAGGCGTGGCACGTTCTGAGGCCCGGGGGGCGATTCCTTATCCTGCAGCCCAATATCCGCTTTACCGGCGCTGCCTATTACGACTTCATCGACCACCGGATCGAGCTCACTTGCGAATCGGTGGTGGAGGCTCTTGAGATGGCTGGTTTCAAGATTGTGGTGGCCTATCCTCGGTTCCTGCCCTATACGTCGAAGAGCCGTCTCTCCCGGTTCTCGTGGCTGGTCCCCTTGTACTGCCGGATGCGATTCGCGTGGTCAATCTTCGGCGCTCAGGCGTTTCTCGTCGCCGAACGGCCGGCGACGTCCTAAGCCGCGGCGCCCTCGGACCTGGCCGTCTGAGACGGGCACCTGCCTCGCCCGCGGCGCGGTATTCGAAACCGTAGGGGCAGGCCTTGTGCCTGCCCTGGCGATGGCAGGACACAAATGCCACGAAATTAGGCGAGATGATCCCAATTTTCTTGGTAAGCAACAAGACAGTGTCGCGCTACGTCGACATCCTGGGAAGCACGTTTCGGATTCACGCAGGGAGTGGCGGGTGGTCTACGTCGCCAAGTTCGCGGACGCTGTGCATGTG
>CAZFQH010000201.1:2920-7702 GCA_964520805.1 uncultured Acidobacteriota bacterium
GAACTCGGGCTTTTTGGGTGTCGTGCCGGGTACGTTCCACCGTCAAGGGCGCCCACAAGGGGCGCCCCTACATGCCCCACGACGAAACACCGTCACCGCCCGAAAATCGTAAGGGTGGGCGCCCCGTACATGCCCCACTCCCGCGAGGACACTCCGGGCCAGCCCGTCATTCAGGTGGTAGCCGGCTGCGCAAGCGTCCAGGCGCCACGCGTGAATACCAGCGTGACCCTCAGGGGCCTCGCGGAGTCCTGGGAAGCGGCGGCCTGGAGGTCTGGGAGACTGAAGTCCGGCACCTGGTGGTGCATCAGCGCGGCCAAACGGAGCAGCTTGTCCGACTGGGTGCCGATAGGCGTAACACCTTGTTCCCATCGGTAGCGCCAACTGCCGTTCTCGAAATCTGCAGCCTGATGAACGAAACCCGCCACGAGCAGCCGGGCGGCCTGAGCCGCGGTCATCCCTTCGGCCGCCGCTGCCTGGCGGAAGTGTCTGCTCCAGTGGACGCTCCCGCCGTTCCAGCGACGGAGCGCTTCTCGCTTCGCATCGTCAGGCCTAAGCGGCTCCTTCATGCCGTCGACAGGCGACCAAGAATTGACAAAATATCAATATCCGAAAGGAGGACTGCCATCGCCAGTCCGTATGAACCCCTGGGTGCCCTGAAGAGCCGATATCGATGCAAGGGGTCTCGCGCCCGCCAGGCTGGGTACGCTCGGCTGTGAAGGGCACCCACAAGGGGTGCCCCTACATGACCCCACGACGAAACTCCGTCTCGCTCAAAAATGTAGGGGCGGCCACCCTGAACTCGTCCGCGGTTGGGGTGCCGCGGGTCTTGTGGTCCCTGAACTCCATCAAAGAGGCCGTCGAAGGTTGGCCGCCCTTAACGTCGATCGCATCGGTCGATTTCAAGGGAGACCCCCGAGGCCCTACAACCCCACCTCTTTCCAAGCCGTCGTCACTGCCTTGTGCTCCTTCGAATTCCGGCCGAAGTCCGTGACCGCCACCGCGGTTGTGGTCCGCACCATGTCCTTGAAACTGCTTTTCTCGGCGAGGGTCAGCAGGGTTTGATACCAAATGCGGCCGGCGCGCACCCATGAGCGCCCGCCCATCTTCATGGCCGCGAGGTAGAAGGCGTGATTGGGGATGCCCGAATTGATGTGCACCCCACCGTTGTCGGCTGAGCCCTTGTACTTGTCCCGCAGATGTTTGGGCTGCGGGTCGGTGCCCAGCAGCGGATCGTCTTCATAAGCCTTCCCCGCCTTGAAGGTGCGCAGACTCTTCGCCTTGGTGGAAGGGCCCATGATGCCGGCGCCGATCAGCCAGTCGGCCTGGGCGGCGGTCTGCTTCTTCTTCCACTGGGCCACCATCACCCCGAACACGTCGGCGAAGTGCTCGTTCAGGGCACCCGATTCATTCTGATAGGCCAGCCGGCATGTATGAGCGATCACGCCGTGGCTCAGCTCATGGCCCACCACATCGAGCCCCTTCGTGAAGCGGATGAACTCCTTCCCGTCCCCATCGCCGTAGACCATCTGCTCGCCATTCCAGAACGCATTGTTCATCTTTCGCAGCAGATGCACGCTTGAGATGAGCGACATGCCCTTGTCGTCCAGCGAGTTCCGGTTGAAGATCTCGCGGTAGAAGTCGTACGTGACGCCTGAATGGTCGTAGGCCTCGTTCACCGCGATGTCCGTGGTGCGCGCCTGGCCTTCGCTTCGCACCAGCTTGCCAGGCAGCGCATGGAAGTCGCGACCCTGGAGATCGTAGATCAGGCGGTGCTTCTTCCCCTCCGGCGAGGGAATGGCGGCCATTTGCGGAAAGGTATTGAGGGTCGCGCGAACCGCACGTGCGGTGGCGGCAGCTTCGATTGCCTCCACCGCAAGCTGCCGCGCCTGAGGATCGGCGGATTTGCTCAGGGCGTCCAGGATGTACGGCGGAATGAGGCAATGCAGGCCGAATCGGTGCGCGCGCATGGTTCGCTCCCCCTGGTTTATGGAATCCTCACGTCTCTGCGAGGAGAGAAACTATACCGGTCCGAAATAAAACCGCTCCGCGTTTCTCGTAACCCGTTGCGGTCTTGTGGTCCCTGAGCTCCATCGAAGGAGGCCGTCGAGGATGGCCGCTCTGTAACCGGACGTGGATCGCACCCAGGGCAATCCGCCCATCGTGGCCGCACCGTAACCAAACGGGCGGCAACGAGGGCAAACCAAGCCCTTGTCCCTCGGGCTAGATTCCCGGATCCTTCGGAAGGGGCCTGTCCCAGTCGACGCGTTCACCCATGCTCGCCAAAAGCGCGAGCCAGAAGCCAGGAAAGCCCAATTCCACGTGCTCCACAATTCTCATCATCCGCTGCCTCAGGTTTGAATCAGTTTGAGCAAGAGAATGAAGCTCGGCCCAATCGGCGAGAGCGCCGCGGTCCATGAGCTGGGTGAGCTGTTCATCGCTGCGCAGGTCCACTGCGGATCGGTTCCAGAGGGCCCTCGACCCAGCGAATCCAGAGGTCATCGAAGGCCATCCTTGCGCAACGAGAGTGGAGCCAACAACTCGCCGAAGTGGCGGCCTCGGGCCGTCAGATGGGCCCAGTCGTTCCACGGCGGGTTGAGGCCGCGGTAGGTGGCCAAATCGCGATTTCGTAATCGAGGGGTCGGTTCCGGCGGAGTTGGCGGATGCCGGACTGGATTCCGTCGGGGGCTCCCAGAATCAGAGCAGGTCGCTGGAATCGTTCAGTCTTCCACCCTGCGGCGCCCTCCAGGCGGGCTAGAACCTCATCAAAACGGTCGCGCAGGTCCGCGAGCACGTGATCGCCATCGATGCTCTGCCGTGGGCAGCATGAATCGCCGCCGCCGTCCCGCCTACGAGGATAGAGCCGGGCACGAGCGTCTGAACATGCCGTTCCGCAGCGAGCAGCTGTTCCCAATCGGGCTAGGAGACCCCGGAATGAGGCCGGTCCATCCTGGCGAGGTGCTGCGAGAGGACTTTCTGGTTCCGATGGGCTTGGGCGCCAATGCCCTGGCCAAGGCACTAAAGGTTCCAGCGCCCCGCGTGAACGAGATCGTTCGCGAAAGACGTGGGGTAAACGCCGATACGGCAATGCGCTTGGCTCGCTGCTTCGGCGGCGATGCGCGCTCCTGGCTGAACCTGCAGGCCGTCTTTGACTTGCGCGTGGCGGAGATCGCAGGCGCGAAGCGAGTCGGCCAGGAAATCACCCCAGCCGCCTTGTTGTAGATGGCCGCCCTTTCCGTCGGATCGCCCTGCGGAAAGGAGGCTCAGCAATGCCTCGGGCTGCCAAAACCCACGAGGGGTGGCCCTACGACCTCAGGCGCTGCCTGTCCGCGGCAGACAGAATCCGATACCCCCCTGTGGGAATATCCCCCAGCCGAAAACCTCCAATGGCAATCCTCGCCAGCCCTCGCACCGACACCCCCACCGCGGCCAGCATCCGGCGGATCTGCCGATTCCGCCCTTCCTGAAGGATGATCCGGAGGATGACACCGGCCTCGGTCTCACGACTGACCTCCACATCGCAAGGCCTCGTCAGCTCGCCCCGCCCGATGCCGATTCCCTGTCGCAGCGAATGAAAAGCCGGTTCATCGGGTCGCACATCCACCAGAACTTCGTAGGTCTTCGGAACATGGGATTCCGGGTTCGTGAGCGCCTCACCCAGCCGATGGTCGTCGGTGAGAATCAGAAGACCGGACGTCTCCTTGTCGAGCCGACCGACCGGAAACACAAACCGATCGAGCTGAGGCAACAACTCGTACACGGTCTTGCGACCCTGCGGATCCGAGCGCGTGGTCACGTACCCGACGGGCTTGTGCAGGGCAATCACTATCGGCTCGCGCGCCTCAGTTGCGACATCCCCATCCAGGGCGATGCGGTCGTGTTCCAGCGACACCCGAAGTGATGAGTCCTTCGAAACCAGACCGTTGACGCTGACCCGCCCCGTCTCGATGAACGAAAACGCCTGAGTCCGGGAACAAAGCCCCAGCTTCGAAAGAGCGCGAGGAAGGCTGACGACTCGCCGCGGCGGACTACGACTGAGGCTCAGGAGGGGCATCGCCGAGCGCGAAAGTCATCTGTCCCTCGCAAACCACCACACCGCCGACGCGCGCGATTCCCCGAAACGATCCCATCTTCGCTCGCAGCCGGAGCACAATTCCCTCAAGTTCCACGGTGTCGCCCGCACGAACCGGGCGGCGGTAGCGCACGCGATCGATCCCCATGAAGTAGACGAGGCGCGACCGGTTTTCAGGCTTCGAGAGAACAAGAACCGCGCCCACCTGGGCCATGGCCTCGGTGAGGATGGAGGCGGGCAGCACGGGAATCCCGCCGGGTCCGGCGATGAAGTAGCGCTCGTCGGAGGTGACGTTCTTGATTCCGACGATGCGCTTGTCCGGCTCGAGTGCGACGATCCGATCGACGAAAAGGAAGGGGTGGCGGTGAGGAAGGATTCGCTTGATGCCTTCAACATCGATGGGCAGAGACAACGGGCTCATTGGGAAGAGGGAGTTTATGCGAGGCCGGGAATCGAACTCACCACTTCAGATCCTGAAGGCGAAGCCACACCTCGCGAACGGCGTGATCGTGCGGGTGGTCTCCGCTTGATCGAGGACGGGCTTGATCGCCTGGTGAGGCGGACCATGCATAATCCGACGCATGAGAACGACGCTCGACCTGGGTCCCGGATCTCCTTCACCAAGCCATGCGGGAGACACGTGCCAAGACGAAAACCGCCGTCGTGGAAATGGGACTGGAAGCGCTCCTGGCGATCGAGGCGCGCAAACGGCT
>CAZFQH010000202.1:0-7647 GCA_964520805.1 uncultured Acidobacteriota bacterium
GCCTCCTCGATCACCTCCGGGTGGCCGACAAGGCGCATCACGCGCTCGGCGACGCTCTGCGAAGACGTGGAGATCGCCACCCACCTGTTATCGAGTGTGCGGTAGGTGTTCCGGGGCGCGTTGTTGACCGAGCGATTCCCCACGCGCTCCTGCACGATGCCGAGCTGATCGAACCAGGTGGGCTGGGGGCCGAGGATCGTGAGGATCGGTTCGATGATGGCCATGTCGACCACCTGCCCGCGCCCCGTGACGTCGCGCGAGCGCAGCGCGAACATGATGGCCGAGGCGGTGGCGAGGGCGGTGATGCCGTCGGCAAGTCCGAAGGGCGGAAGCGTGGGTGGACCGTTCGCTTCGCCCGTCATCGAGGCAAAGCCGCTCATCGCCTCGGCCAGCGTGCCGAAACCGGGCCGACGGCGGTAGGGACCGATCTGGCCGAAGCCGGTGACGCGGGCCAAGACGAGCCGCGGATTGACGGCATGCAGCTCCGCGGGCCCGAGTCCCCACTTCTCCAGTGTGTCGGGCCGGAAGTTCTCGATCATCACGTCCGCGGTCGCCGCGAGCTTCAGCAGAATCTCCCGACCCGTCGTGTCGCCAAGATCGAGAGTGATGGCCCGCTTGTTGCGGCCGACCATCTTCCACCACAGGGGAACGCCGTCCTTGCTGTGCCCGTGGTATCGCACGGGATCTCCCTTGGGATGCTCGATCTTCAAGACGTCGGCGCCGAAGTCTCCGAGCAGCGTAGCGGCAAGGGGGCCGGCGAACAGAGTCGCCACGTCGAGGACGCGGAGCCCCTGGAGCGGACCGTGGTTCAGTTTCGAGTCGGGCATTATCGAGTTTCTTGGAGAGTCCTTGAGGGATGCACGCTTCGCTTCACACTTTCGGGCCGACCTTGCCGACGGGTCGATCCAAATGTTATAACCTTAATACAAAGGTTCCAATTCTGTGAGCGCAACGCGCCGTATCTTTCAAGGTCGCCCCGACCGCCCGTGCCCGGACCGGCTGGGCGGCCCGGAGGCCTGAGGCTCAAATGCTCGACTCGACGGCGCGCCGTCCGGTTCCCTTCTTCGGCAGGGATCACCTCTTCATCAATGGCCGCATCGAACGCGGGCGCGGTCCCACGTTCCCGGTCGCGTGTCCGATCACCGGCGAGACCCTGCTCGACCTCGAAACCGCGGACTCCGGGCAGGTCGACGCCGCTTTGCAGGCGGCGCGATCGAGTTTCGACTCCGGGGTCTGGAGTCGGCAGAGCGGCGGGGCGCGGGGCACCGTCCTGGATGCGATCGCGGATCGGCTCGAGGCGCGGCTCCCGGACCTCGCAGAGCGCGTGGTCTTCGACAACGGGAAGACTCTTCCCGAGGCCGAGATCGACGTTCGCGCCGCCGTGGGCGCCTTCCGATACGGGGCGCGCTGTGCCCGCGAGCAGAGCCCGACCCTGCCTCCCGAGGAGCGAGGAGTCCACAAAGAGATCTGGCGCGAGCCGGTGGGCGTCGTCGTGGCGCTTACACCATTCAACGCGCCGCTGCTCTTCACGGCACTCAAGTGCGCCCCCGCCCTCGCGGCCGGAAACTCGGTCATCCTGAAGCCCTCCGAGCGAGCACCTCTGCTTCCGATCGCCGTGTTCGAGGCGGCACTCGAAGCGGGTGTGCCCGCAGGAGTGCTGAATCTGGTCCATGGCGGAACCACGGTGGCCGCGCACCTGTGCGAGGACCCGCGGACCGACATGATCACCCTCACCGGGGGCACGCCGGCCGGGACCGCGGTGATGCGCGCCGCCGCACCCCGCATCAAGCGACTCCTCCTGGAACTTGGGGGCAAGTCGCCTCACATCATCCTTGCCGATGCCGATCTCGAGGCCGCCATTCCCGCGATCGCCGCCGGGATCTTCCGGAACTCCGGTCAGCGGTGCTTCTCGGGATCGCGCCTCATCGTTGACGAGGCGGTGGCGGATGCGGTCGAAGACGGCGTGGCACGCTTGGCCGAAAGCCTCGTGGTGGGAGATCCTTTCGATCCCCGGACGCAGATCGGAGCCATGGTTGACCCGGTGGCGGTCGAACAGGTCGAGGCGTTCGTGACCCGAGCGCAGGCGGACGGCCTCACCCTCCGAGCGGGCGGCCGACGCGTGACCGAACTCGCTCCGGGCTGCTTCTACAGACCTACGCTTCTCACGGGAGCCCGGCCCGATTCGTGGGCGGCCCAGACCGAGATCTTCGGCCCGGTGCTGACGTCCATCCGTGTGCGCGACGTCGAGGAGGCGATCAAAGTCGCCAATGCCAGCGATTTCGGCCTCGCCGGCGGGGTCTGGACCCGTTCTGTCGAAACCGCGCGCTCCGTAGCGAGCCGGGTGCGATGCGGCTATTTCTGGGTCAACACCTACGGAGCTATCTTCGGCGACATGCCGTTTGGCGGCTACGGTCGGTCGGGTCTGGGTCGGGAGTCCGGCCCCTACGGCTATGAGGCCTACACCGAATTGAAGTCGGTTCTGATTGACCCGTCGGGCGGCCGAAGCGCGCCGCTGTTTGTGAGGTAATCACCTTGTTCATGGTCTGGCTGTTGTGGATTTTCGTGGTGGGCGGGGGGCTGCTCATGGGAGTCGCCTCCGTCATGAGCCTCGCGAGTCGAGGCTTCGACCTCGTCGTCGCCGCCAATGCCCTGCTCTACCTTGGCACCGCCGTCTACGGAGCACCGCGCCTGTTGCGCCTGATCTCGAACACGATGCGCAAGGGGGCGCAATGATGGACGCTCACTCTGTCGTGGAAATCACCGTCCGGGGCATTCATGCCTTCACGGTCGCGGCGTGGCTGATCTTCGACTTCATCGTGTACTGGCTGCACTTCAAGATCAAGGACGCGCGCGCCGATCTCCACGAGCGGCTCGAGCGCGCCCACATCATGCACGCCATCGACACCGTGGTGGCCTACATCTTCATCGGCACCCTGCCCATCGGCATCGCCCTCGCCTGGCTCACCGACACGCCGCTCTTCTCAACCGGCTGGCTCAACTGGAAGCACCTGATGTACGGACTCATCATCGTGGCCGCGATCGTGCTCATCCCGGTATCCGGGACGGCCCTGCGGAACCTCGAAGCGATGAAGAAGGGGGCGAAGAACGTCGACGAACTCAACTCTCAGATCGAGCGGGACATGAACCGGGCCATGCCCTGGGTGTTCCTGATCTGGGTCCTCATCATCGCCATGACCCTGATCTCCGTCTTCAATCTCAAGTGCCCGTATTGTCACCAGCCGATCTTCGGCTGATGACAACCGGGCCCGACGGGAGAAAGGATCCCGCCTACTTCTTCTTCGCGTCGACCTTCTTCTTGAAGTAGGTCCAGCTTGTCTCGTTCGGACGCGCATCGTCGGCGGGCGGGGGTGTCTTGTAGGCGGGGTAGTTCGCCTCCACTTCACGCTTGACCACATCGGGCAGCGCGTCGAAGTTCGAGATCCGGCGCCCGGAGCCGTTGAAGATCAGCCAACCGGCGCGCCCGCCCATCTCCATCCAGGGCAGCCACTGGGATACGCGTGCCCAGCTCACGATCGCGTTGTCCGCTCCATCGCGGGGTCCCAGAAGCTCATCCTCCGAAGCGAAGAAGTTGAAGAGCTCGATTGCGTGATAGGTGCCCCCGACATACTGCTGGTATTCGCCCCCCAGAGGGTTCGTATAGAAGAGGGGGACTTCCGCGCTCAACAGAACCGTCCCCTCCTTGACCGTGCCCGTGAACTTATAGGGGCCCCGATCGCTCTGCGCATACATGGGCCTTTGGTTCACCGGATCGTTCGCCACGTGGACTACCTCCACATCCTTGCCCGTCCAGGGGTTTTTCCATGTCCTCAGCACCTCATGAGTCACAGGGTCCATGTAGAGCAGCAACTCCCGCGAGAAGAGACGGAAACCGTAACCGCGCCCCGTATCGGGGGCGGTATGCGCGGCGCGAATGTTGAACGCCTGATAGGAAAAGAGATGCTTGTCCGGCTCGCCCGCGATGCGGCTGTAGACGCTCCCCTGGAACCAGAAAATTGCCGGCTTTCCGTTGACGAGAGACGCCTGGAGTTTCCGAAAGGCCTTCAACGCGTCATCCGGCTGGTTCAGGTCCAGCCGGGGCGTCGAGGGCGTGGGGACCGCCTTGGCGCCTGGCCTGGCCTTGGTTTGAGCGATGGCCGGGCCGGACAGGGACAGTCCTAGACCGAGGGCAAGGGCGAGGGAAAGGCCGGTTTGTTTCATAAGTCTCCTTCAGATGTAGAGTTGTTATGAGTTTAAGACAATTAGTCAAGGAGAACTACATGCGAGCAGTGCGTGCCGAGAACCCAGGAGGACCGGAGGTCCTTGAGCTCATCGATCTGCCGGTTCCTGAGCCGGGCCCGGGCCAGGCCCGCATTCGCGTGGCCTACTCCGACCTCAACCCCCTCGACACCCACGCACGCGCGCAGCGCGTGGCCTGGAATGCGCCGACCTTTCCTTTCACCCCAGGTTACGAATACAGCGGCCTCGTCGACGCGCTGGGCGAGGGCTCCCCTGCCGACCTTCTCGGTCAACGCGTGGTTTCGGTGGGTGAATGGGGAGGCAACGCAGAGTACGCCATCGCGACCGCGAGTCGGCTCGCCCGCATCCCCGAGGGGTTCGATTGGCAACTCGGAACCTGCTTCCAGACGAGTGCCTATTCCGCCTGGCATCTCATCCACACCGTCGGCAGAGTTCGGTCGGGGGACCGCCTTTTGCTGCACGCCGCCGCCGGTTCCGTCGCCCTGCTCGCCGCGCAGATCGCACGGGACGCGGGGGCCATCGTGTACGGTCTTTGCAGCCCCGCCAAGATGGACTTCGCGCGGCCCTACGGCTACACGGAGCTTCTGGACTCGAGGAGCGAGGGCTGGGTGGAACCGCTCAAGGAACTCACCGGTGGCCACGGTGCCGATCTCATCATCGACGGCGTGGCGGGACCGGAGTCGCCGAAGAACTACGAGGCCGCAGCACCGCTCGGGCAGGTCATCTACATCGGCGCCATGGGGGGCTACCCGCCGCCCGTGGATGTCTCACGACAGCTCTACGCCAAGACCATCGCGGTGAGGGGCTATGTCGTCTACGTAGCCATGGCCGCGACGAAGGGCGCCGAGAAGCCGGAGATCCACGAGGCGCTGCGAAGCGGCCGCTGGCACCTGCCCATCGCGGGGGTGGTGGATCTCGCTGAGGTCGGCGAACTCCACTCCCGCTACGAGCGACGCGAGCTGTCCGGCAAGTGGCTGATTCGAGTCGGCGGAGATCTTTGAGGTCGCTGCCCTTCTCACGATTTAGTTCGACGTTCTTTCGCCGGGCCCTCCTGGATCGAGGGCTGCTTCTGCAGGTTCAGAGGCGCGTTCTGAACCACTTTGACCACGATGACATCTTTCGCGAGATGAGCTGACGGTTAGGTGCCGTCGGGGCGCACGAGCGAAGCCGCGCGCGCCGACCCACCCGAGGCGGTCTGCCCCGCAACAGGAAGAGCGAGCGCGAGGATGGGCGCGGCGGCGCGCCGGGGACGGAGGCCGCGTGTGCGGTTCCACCACATCAGCAGGCCGCTCACGAACAGGAGACCCGGGGTTAGGCCCACGAAAAACCAGACGAGCCTTCCGGGCAGGCCGAAGAGCTTCCCGTAGTGGAGGGGCTCCATGGTCTTGAGGATGCGCCCCCCCGGACTCATCGTCCGGCGATCATCAAGGCGCAGGACCGCACCGGTGTAGGGATTCAGGAAGGCAGTGGGTCCGCTGTCGGTGCTCTCCCCCTGATCTCCAGGGCGGTGAAATGTCGCGGCCCAGGCCTGGTTCGGCTGGGAGGGCGGACGCAACACCGCGAGACGGAGGTCGGGCATCACCGCCCTCGCGGCTCCGGCGATGGCATCGGCGTCGAGGGCGGACGCACCGGCGGGCCCTTCAACCGTGGGCGTCGCCCTCGGGGCCAGAGGACCGGTCGCGCTCGCGAGCAGACGCGTGAAGGTTTCCCGGAACGAGTAGTAGGCGCCGGAGAGAGCCGCGGTGGCGAGGAGAAGAGCGAACACGATGCCGCCCACGCGATGGAGATCCCAAACCGTCCGCTTCCACGAGCCCGTCCGGGTGATCCTGAACCGGCGACCCCTTGTTGCGGTCTGAAACCACAGCACCACGCCCGACAGCGCGATCAGGGCGAGAACCAGGGCCATCCATCCATTGACGACGAGGCCGGTCACGCCCCCGAACAGCGCGAAGTGCAGATCCCGGAGTCGCGCGATTCCGCTGGTCTCGCGGGATCGCCATGACAGCACTTTGCCATCGTAGGGACTTGCATACACGGTCCACTGATCGGCCTCCTTGAGGGAGAGAGCGCCTCTCTTCTGGAGGATGAACTGAAGGGGACGCTCGGGGCGGTCGGGAAGGACGATCACCGACACGCGACGCAGGGGATCGACCGCGCCGGCCTTCGCGAGCGCCTCCGCGAGCGTCGCGGTTCGCGAACCCGGCTCGATGCGAGGTTCGTAGAGGGCGTGCTCAATTTCCTCTCGAAACGTGAGGATCGAACCGGAGAGCCCGACCGCGAGGGCGACGAAGCCGACGACGAAACTCGGCCAGCGGTGGAGCGCCCTGACCACGGTGCGGACCGATGCCATGGGACCCATTCCCTCAGCGCCCCGCGGCGCCTTCTCCGTCCTGCTGATCGCGAATCGCCCGGGTGACCGCCTCGAGGTACGCGCGTCGCATCTGGGCCGAGGCGCGGCACGCCCCCACCGCGAGCTCCTCCAGATCGGGCGCGGTGGCATACCGCTCGGCGAGGCGATAGCCGACATCGGCATGTTCGGTGTCGCCTTCGATGTGGACGGTGAAGAACTTCATCTCCCGGTCGGTGAAGCCGAGAGTGCGACAGTGCTCCACGTAGCGGGTGTACATCGGAGGAAGCTGTCCCTCGAGCGCGACCATGATGCCGGCCGCCTGTTCGGCGATGTGGCGCGACTGGACGAGTTCCTCGATCCAGGCTCTCATCCCCCGAACCGCGGGGAGGATCCGCCCATCGCGATCCGCCGATCTCACTTCCGCCCGGGAGTAGCCACAGGCCTCGGCGAAATCGAGAAGGAGGTCGGGGTGTCTTCCTCCGGGCGTCTCCTCGCCCATGAGGTTCTCGAGGATGATGGCGCGTGCGTCCTCGTCCGCGCAGTGGGCGTACATGATCCCGAACTGCTGGGGGATCCGATCGATGTAGTACCAGTGCTGCATGGCCCAGTAACCCATCTGTCTTCGGTTCAAACGGCCGGCCGCCCACTCCTGCGAGAACGTGGTTCCAAGAGATGACGACTCCTCGCGGGCCTGATCCAACCGGGCGCGGAACGCAAGGCGAACCGGTGCGGAAAGGAGTGATTCGTTCATGCCAGTCCTCTTTCTTTACTGTCTACTCGACTCTGGCCGAACGCCATCGAGACAACGAGCCTGTAGAGTTTCTTCGAGCCGAGTCGGAAACTCACGCTGGCTCCCGCAGGCCGATGTTGGGGATCAGCAGCATCACGAACCCCGCCGAGAGCAGATGCATGACCGAGACCGCCAGGAAGACAGGGTTGTACCCCACGGTGTCGACGACCCGTCCGACATACAGCTGGAAGAACATGGCCCCGAGGCTCCCCGCCGCACCCGAAAGGCCCCAGCCCAAGGCCACGGTGCG
>CAZFQH010000203.1:0-5324 GCA_964520805.1 uncultured Acidobacteriota bacterium
CGGTCTACAAGCGCGTCGACACCTGCGCCGCCGAATTCGAATCGCACACCCCGTATCTCTATTCGACCTACGAGACCGAGTGCGAAGCCGATCCGACCACCAGGCGCAAGGTCATGATTCTGGGCAGCGGCCCCAACCGCATCGGACAAGGCATCGAGTTCGACTACTGCTGCTGCCACGCGAGTTTCGCGTTCCAGGAGGAGGGTTGCGAGACCCTGATGGTCAACTGCAACCCGGAGACGGTGTCGACCGACTACGACACCTCGGATCGCCTCTACTTCGAACCGCTCACCTTCGAAGACGTCATGAACATCGTCGAGCGCGAGAAGCCTGACGGCGTCGTCATCCAGTTCGGCGGCCAGACCCCGCTCAAGCTGGCCCTGCCTCTGTTCCGCGCGGGAGTTCCGATTTGGGGCACCTCGCCCGACATGATCGACCTCGCCGAAGACCGCAAGCGTTTCGCCAGACTTCTTGACGAGCTGGACATCGCGCAGCCGGAGAGCGGAACCGCATTGTCGATTCCCGAGGCCCGTGAAGTGGCGCGGCGCATCGGCTATCCGGTTCTCGTGCGTCCTTCCTACGTTCTCGGCGGCCGGGCCATGGCCATCGTCTACACCGACGACGACCTCGAGACCTACGCGAGGGAAGCGGTGAAGGCCTCGCCCGATCATCCGATTCTGGTCGATCGTTTTCTCGAGGACGCTTTCGAAGTCGACGTGGACGCGCTCGGCGACGGCGAACGCGTGATCATCGGCGGCATCCTCGAGCACTTCGAGGAGGCGGGCATCCATAGCGGCGATTCCGCGATGGTGCTGCCGACCTACAAGGTCAAGGCCGAGCACATCGCCACGATTGCCGACTACACCCGCCGCCTCGGCCTCGCCCTGAACGTGCGCGGGCTGATGAACGTTCAGTACGCGATCAAGAACGACAAGGTCTACGTGATCGAGGTGAATCCCCGCGCCTCCCGCACCACCCCTTTCATCAGCAAGGCCACCGGCGTGCCCATGGCCAAAATCGCCGCGAAGATCGCGGCAGGGCGGACCCTCGAGGAACTGGGTCTTACCGCAGACCTGGAAGTAAAGCGGGTCTTCGTCAAGGAGTCGGTGCTGCCTTTCGTGAAGTTCCAGGGCAGCGACATTCTGCTCGGCCCGGAGATGAAATCGACCGGCGAGGTGATGGGAATCGCCCGCGGGGTCGGAGTGGCGTTCGCCAAAGCCCAGGCCGCCGCGGGCACCTCGATTCCCACGAGCGGTTCCGTCTTCATCTCGGTGAACGACAACGACAAAGCGGAGATGTTGCCCCTCGCCCGCGCCCTTCAGGAACTGGGTCTCACCATCCTGGCCACCCGGGGCACCGCTCTTTACCTCGCGCAGCACGGCGTGGTGGCGCAGACCGTGGCCAAAGTGGGCGAGACCCGGCCCGATTGCGTCGATCTGATCCGTGGTGAAAAGATCCAGCTTGTGATCAACACTCCGCTCGGTCAGAAGTCGTTCGAAGATGACGGCGCCATTCGCAAGCAGGCGACCCAGCAGGGCATCCTGGCCCTGACCACCCTCACCGCGGCCGCGGGCGCGGTCGACGCGATCCGGGCTCTGCGCACCGAAGGCTTCGAGGTGGAATCCCTCCAGGAGATTCTGTCTTCGTGACCGTCTTGAAGCCGCTGGTCCTGGCTCTGTCGGGGGGAGGTGCACACGCGGCAGCCCATGCGGGAGTGATGATAGAACTTGCGGCCCAAGGGGTCCACCCCACGGGCTACGCCGGGGTTTCCGGAGGCGCGCTCGTGGCCGCGGCCTACCTGGGCGGTGCCAGCATGGACGCTCTCGTTGCCGAGGCGTCGCGATTGCATCCCTGGTTCTGGGTGCGCGGCTGGGGTGGGGGCCTCCTTTCCGGGACCAAGCTCGGGACACTGATCGATGAGTTCCTGCCCAAAGAAGCATTCGAGGAACTATCCGCTCCGCTCGTGGTTCTTGCTACCGACATGGACAGCGGACAAGGTGTTGTCTTCAAGTCCGGCAACGTTCGCGACGCGGTGCGCGCCTCCTGCAGTTTCCCCGGGATCTTTCCTCCCTTCGTCCACGACGGCCGGCGCCTTTATGACGGCGGCGTCACGGACGTCGTTCCGGTCAAGCTCGCGCGCGAACTCGCGGGCGAGGACGGGGTGGTCATCGCGGTGGACGTGAACGGTGGTACCCGCTGGCCGGCCGCCGAGTCGTTCGTGGCCATCGCCCTGCGGGCCGGCCTCACGCTCCTGCGTTCGCGGACCCGTGTCGAACTTTCGGGCGCCGATCTGGTGATTGCGCCCGCCATGGGCGATTCGGGCTGGATGCAGCCTCGGAAGATCCCCACCTTCTACGACGCGGGCCGGGAATCCGTACGGCAGGCCCTGCCCGAAATCAAACGCCTCCTCGAGGCCTGATCGTCGCGTGGCCAAGCTGGTGCGACGCGCCGTCGTCCTTCTCCTGATCGCGGGAGGACTCGTTTTCATCCTTCCCGCCGAGAAGGCACCGCCTGCGGGCGCCTGGCTCACAAAGGCGGGTCTCGACTCGCGAACCATCCGCGTCTCTCGAGGGCCGGCTGCGGGCTTTCTCGATATTCGCTATGTGCGCAAGGGCCAGGGGCCGGCCGTGGTCCTGATCCACGGGCTCGCCTCTTCGATCTACAGCTGGGCCGAGGTTATCGGTCCGCTTTCGCAGAGCTTCGACGTCATTGCCCTCGATCTGCCCGGCTTTGGAGGGTCGTCCCAGCCCGGCGACCTCTCGTTCGACGATCTGCCTCGGGCCGTGCTCGGGCTGATGGACTCGCTCGAAGTCAAGAGGGCCCACTTCGTCGGGAACAGCATGGGGGGCGCGGTTTCGTTGCTGATGGCCGCGCGCCAGGCCGAGCGCGTCGATCACGTGGTCGTTCTCGACTCCGCCGGATTTCGGATGCGCATCGAAGAGCGGCCCTTCATGATCCGCGTGCTCGGATCGGAGACCGCCGGATTTTTGTCCGATCGACTCCCGATTAGGCGCGCGCTCACGTCGGTGACCCTGCGCCGCCTGATGAAGGACGATTCCCGCGTGACCGAGGAACGCATTGACGAATATCTGGCCCCGATCCTTCGCCCTGGAGCCCTGGCCTCGGCGAGGGCCCTGCTCCGCTCGCCCCTGGACGAGACCTTCGTGTCCGGCCTCGGCCTCATCACCGCGAAGACACTGGTGGTCTGGGGCCGTTTCGATCCCTGGCTTCCCGAGGCTGACGCCGACCGCTTTACCGCCGCCATCAAGGGCGCGCGCAAAGTCGTGCTCGAGACCGGACACATGCCACAGGAGGAAAAGCCCGCGGAAGTAGCGCGGCTTATCGGAGACTTCCTGATCTCATGAAGGCGAAACCGACCCTCCCGCTTCCACGTGTCCTTGCGATGGCGGCTGCGGTTGCCCTGGTTGGCTGCGGCCGGGAACGGGGGGTGGACCTGGGCGGCTACGCGGCGCGGCTGGTTGACGGCAGTGTCGTCTCCGAAGGCAAGACCTTCGTAGCCGACGTCCAGGGCCGGATGATCCATATTGACGATGTCGGCATGCGGGTGTTGCCGGCCTCGCCCCCTTCGAAGATCGTGCTGAAGACCGACATCCCAAGGGGTGGTGTGCTCCACATCGCGGCCGGTATTCCAGAGGATCGCCAATCGAAGGGCGCCGTCGAGTTTGTCATCGGTGTGATGGAGGGCGGCAAGAGCCACGTCGTGCTTTCAGAGGTGATCGACCCCATCTCCAGGCCCGAGCATCGCGTCTTCGTGAACCTCCGCGCCGACCTCTCCCGCTTCGCGGGGAGCAACCGCGAACTGGTGCTCGAAACCCGGGCCTTCGAGAAGGACGGCGATCTCTTCCGCGCCTACTGGGGCGCTCCCAGCATCGCGGTGGATCCAAAATTCGCGGTGGTGAAAGACCCACTCGTCATCGTGTATCTGGTCGATACCTTGCGCGCCGATCACACGACGCCGTACGGCTACAAGAGGAACACCACCCCCGAACTCGAGAAGTTCGCCAGGGACGCGGTTCTCTTCGAAGCTGGAATCGCCCATTCCTCCTGGACTAAGCCTTCGGTCGCTTCGTTGATGACCTCGCGCCTGCCCTCCCGCCATCGCGCGGTGCAACTGCGCGATCCGCTCGACTCTGGGCAGGTGACGCTCGCCGAGATGCTGGACGCGAAGGGCTTCGCCACGGGTGGGGTGATCGCGAACTCCGTGGTCTACGCGGCCGATTCGAATTTTCATCAGGGGTTCGAAGTTTTCGCGGGCATGCACGGCGACGAGGGACGCCGCTCGAAGATGGTCGATACCCGGCTGGTGGTCGACAAGGCCCTCGAGTTTCTGGATTCGCGGCGCGGTCTGCCCACCTTCCTCTACGTTCATACGATGGACCCCCACGTGCCCTATTCGCCGCCTGCACCCTTTGACACCATGTTCGACCCGAAGCCCGTGTATCCCGAGCACCCCGGCATCGATCCGCGAACGGACTACAAAGAGCCGCGGGATCGCGAGCGACTGATCGCCCAGTACGACGGCGACATCGCCTACGGCGACCAGCAGTTCGGGCGATTCATCGACGAGCTGAAGAAGCGCGGAGTCTACGAGGACGCGGTGATCCTCTTCGTATCGGACCACGGCGAGGAATTCCTCGACCATGGAGGCTGGCTGCACGGCCGTTCGGTCTTCGATGAACTGGTGCGGGTACCCATGATCGTCAAGTTCGCGGGCCGAAGGGGCGCCGCGCAGCGCGTGTCTCAGGTGGTGGCGCTTTCGGATGTGCTGCCCACGGTTCTTGAAGCCGTGGGCCTGCCGGTTCCCGATCCGCCCGCCATCATCGGCCGCCCCTTGCAGGGGGTGGCTTTCTCAAGAGTGCCCGAGCCGCCGGTGGTTTCGGAGATCTCGCATCGCGGCTTCGTGTCGTCGGGGATCCGCACGGGCCAGGCGAAATACATCCGCCGTTTTGCGCCCCAAACCGACGAGCTTTACTTCGATCTTGCGAAGGACCCGAAGGAGCAGACGAACCTGATGACCGAAAGCCTGCCGGGCGCGCGCCGCCTGCGGGCGGCGGTGGAGGAGACGATGCAGGTGACGCCCTACCGCTATGTGGTCCGCGCGCTAACGCCAGAGCCGCAGACCCTCTTCATTGAAACGACGGGATGGATCGAGGGCATTGAAGCCGCGGGTCTGGGTCTTGCCGAGAAGGCCCAGCTCAAAAACCAGGGCCGGCTGCTCGAGATCACACTGACCCCAAAAGCGGGGGCTCCGCGCGAGATTTTTTTCCGCGTCCGCCCGGTGGGCGTTACCGTGACCCTCCGCG
>CAZFQH010000203.1:5334-7643 GCA_964520805.1 uncultured Acidobacteriota bacterium
CGCGGCATCGTGGGGTCGCGTGAGCTGACCGCCGCGAAGATCTTCATCGGGGAAGGGGGATCTCACCCCCGCACCGTGCCCTTCCTTCTGCCGGAGATGGATGGCGACTTCATTGAGGGAATGTTTAAGCCTAGTGCGGCCAGGTCCGGCGTGGTGGTCTACCTCGACCAGCCCTCGGGCCGCTCCACGAAGGACCTCGATCCTGCCGAGCGCGAGCAGTTGTGCGCTCTCGGCTACATCAACTGCAGCGGCGACGCGCAGAAGAGTCGTTGACACTCTCTCCCGCGGGCTCCCGCCTTCGCCTGGTGGCCTTCGACCTCGATGGCACCCTGGTCGACTCCATCGGCGATATCGCGTCGTCGGTCAACGCGAGCCTGGTCGAGCGCTACGGTGAGCCGGGCCGTTTGCCCGGCGATGTGGTGCGAGGCTTTGTGGGAGGAGGTGCTCGCCGACTCATCGAACGTTGCCTTGACGCGCTGGGGCCTTCCGTTCTTGGGCGTGCCCAAGACGAAGAGATGGATCCGGTCTTCGAGCGCTTCCTTCGCATCTATGGCACCCGTCTGGTGGAGACCACGATGATGTATCCCGGGATGCGCGAAGCTTTGGCAGGGGTAGCAGCACGGGCGAAGGTCGCGATCCTCACCAACAAACCGGGCGAGATGAGTCGCGTCATCTTGAGCCGCCTTGGAGTCGATGGACTCTTCATCGGTGTGATCGGCGCAGACGACATCAAGACCCGGAAGCCCGATCCCGAGGGGCTCTTGCAGTTGTGCGCTCGCGCGGAGGTCGATCCCCATGAAGCCGCCCTGGTCGGCGATTCCGCGGTCGACGTTCGAACCGCGAAGAACGCGGGCGCGCTCGCCGTCGGAGTGTTGTGGGGTTACGACCGCGATGGGGTCCTCCGGGAACGCCCCGATGTCACTCTGAACCACCCCGCAGAACTCGCCCGGCTGGGCGGGGTTCAATAGACCGCGGCGACCGTCCACTTTCCCGTGTCGTCGGGATAGCTGTTTCGAGCCGCGTCCAGGATGTGCGCGGCGCCCTTGAGCCGGGCTACGTCCTTCGTCGCCGCAGCACTAGCCGCGAGCACAGTCATCGCGATCCGGTCGTCGGGGAAGTTCATACTGCACGCCAACCGCAAGATCCGTACACTACTCGACAGAAGTCGCGGATTGCCACGCCCCTACCGTTCAGGATTGATGTCTGTCGATTGGCGCCAAGTCGGACTGCGGGCCAGCAGCTTTACGAGCTGGCGCGCCAGAGGTCGCGAGCCGTGAGGCCGAAGCCAGCCAACGCGAGCCCGAAATGGGCCAGCAGTGCAACCGAGTCGACGGACAGCACCACGAGGCCCAGGAAGTGCGAGGCCCAGTCTTGATAAAGGCGGACACTCGGTTGGTTCGTGCCTGCGGCGGCAAATCCGATTCCGATGATGCCGTGAGGTAGCCACAAGAGAGACCACGTGACAACGAGAGCCCACCAGGTGCGCCAACTCCGATCGCCTTGAACCGCCAGGACGAAGAACGCCACGCCGAACGCGAGCCATGCGAACCCGAACGAAACTTGCCATGTATTCAGATACGGGCCGAGGGGATAGACATGGTTGGCGAGGTACGGTCCTGCTGTGGGTTTCCAGAACCGAAGCACGAAGACCAGGCCGACAAGCGAGAACGGAATGCCCGACCACGCCAGCAGTTGCCAGCTCAGCGGAGCGCCGGCCAGGTTCTCTCTATGCGCGATCACCGTCGCCGCGCAGAGGCCCGCAGCGCATAACGAGACTAACCACACGATCCCCATGCGTCACCTCTCCTCGTTTGCCCCTCTTGCCTCTTGCCAGCGGCGGATGAAGCTGCTCGCCGGGGTGAAGAACCCGATAAGTATTGCACGCTACCTGGCTGCGGCCGGCGAGCTGACCGATGTGCCGAGCCGCTCACCTGGCCGCGGTCCGCCCTACTGGAAGAGCCGCGTGCTCCGCCTTCAGGCGCAGGGTGATGAGAGGGAGCGCGCAGCCTGGCCTTGGGCCACGAAGCAGCGTAACGAGCGGAAGCGAAAACGCGGGTTGCACCGCGGGGCGGCGGAGGTTGCGTGGCCCAAGGGGCCAGGCTCCGCGCCGCCGTGAGGGTTTCGCGCTCCGAACAACCCCCGAATGCGGCGCCCGGGCGCGCATACGGGCTGCCGGAGCGGGCCGCGCGTCCGCCACGGCCGCGCGCGGTCGTGGCGGATTGACTGGCAAACCGCCCTTGTTTCACTTACGCTCGGTGTGGTCCCGCCGGAGGGCAACCAGTCTCGCCCTGGGGACCGGCGAGTTGGGC
>CAZFQH010000204.1:0-6696 GCA_964520805.1 uncultured Acidobacteriota bacterium
AGCCTTGCGCGCACTTGCGACCGTGGATTCGAGCGCCCACTCCCGAAGGCGTCGGATCACCGCACCGACCAGCTGTTCGCGCCAGCGCATGGGGGCGCTCGCGGTCAGCCGCCGACAATTCCGAGGGGCGGGCGGCTCTTCCACTTTCCGCGGGTGAAATCGGGCACCTCGAGCGCGCGCGATCTCGATGCCACGGACTTCGCGGTGAGTTCGACCATGCAGCTCCAGGAGGCGGCGTCGTAAACGTCGAAATCCGTGGGCGCGCCCTGCTGCAGGCATTCGATCAGCCGCAGGTCTTCGAGGAAGTCCATCCCCCCATGACCGTGCTTCGCATTCACCACCCGGTCCGCCTTCCACAGGGGGTGGTCCCACAACGCGGCGAACTCGGCGAGTGGCTGGTAGCGGTGCGAAGGCTCCTGGCCGTCGAAGTAGAACCTCGGCGGAAAGCCCATGTAGATGCCTTTGCTCCCCTGGAAGACGTTGTACCGCGCATACGGGCGGGGCAGATTCGTATCATGGACCATGTAGATGGTCTTGCCGAGCTTCGTGCGGATCAGGCTCGTGTGCACGTCGCCCAGCACGTAGCGCTCACGTCGCCTGGGATCGTCCGCCGCGAGGTGCTCGCGCTGAAAGTCCTGAAGTCCGCGCGAGTTGCCGGCCATGGCCACGAGGTAGTCGAACTGATCTCCGCGGTTCACCCCCATGGCCTGCGCGGCCGGGCCGAGTCCGTGGGTCGGATACAGGTTCGCGTTCAGCCTGGTGGCATGGGCTCGTCGCCACAATCCTTCATCCTTCGTTTCAAACTTGATCGCGCGCAGGTCGTGCTGATAGCCGACCTCCGCGTGCATGGCTTCGCCGAGCAGGCCCTTGCGCAGCATATGGAGGACCATCATTTCGGGACGGTCGTAGGAGCAGTTCTCCATCATCACGCAGTGCTTCTTGTACTTTTCCGCCGTCTCCACGAGCTTCCAGGAGTCTTCCACGGTCTGGGCCGCGGGCACTTCGGTGGCCGCGTGTTTCCCGTTCGCCATGGCCGCGAGCATCACGGGGACGTGCCACTCCCACGGGGTCGCGGTGAAGATGAGGTCGAGGTCCTCCTCGGCGCACAATCGCTCGAAGTCGCGGGGGCCACGGGTGAATGCTTTCGGCTCCCGCTGGCCGGCCTCGAGGGCGAGCTTCTGCGCGCGCGCCGCCTTCTCGGGAACGATGTCGCAAACCGCGGCGAGGTCGGTGCCCTCGATGCTCAACAGATTCTTGATGTGTTCAGTGCCTTGGAGACCGCAGCCCACGAAGCCCACTCGGACCACACGGATCGGCGCGGACTTGAAGAGATCTCCTTGATCCTCCACGCCCGCGTTTGCCGAGGGCACCAGCCCATGGGCGACGGCGGCGGCCGTGACGGCCAGAGTGCTTCCTTCGATGAAACGCCGCCGCGAAATGTCTTCGGTCATAGCTCGAATACTCTGTCGAATCGCCGCAGCACGGCGCGCATGGCGAAGGCCGCCGCCACCGCCACCACCGCGAACCCAAGTGCTGGTCCCGTCCGTCCGTAAAGAAGTTCGCCCACACCGAAGAGGAGGGAGTAAACGAGGACACACCCCGCGATCGCGCCGGTCAGCGAGTCGCCGAAGTGGGTTTTTTCGGGACTGGTGATGCCGAGACGCACACGGGCGGCCCGCCACAATCCGCCGCCGACCCCGGTTTTCTCGATGAAAGCGCGCAGAGTCGCGTCATTCGAAGGCGGCCAAGCATAGGTCGCGATGATAGCGGCGAGGGTGGTCAGCGCCACGGTGATCACCAGCTTCAGGGAGCCTGAATACGCGGCGGAGGCCGCGCTGTAACGGAAGTACAAGGCGATGACCAGGGAGACCGCCATACCCACGATCTCCGTCCATGGGTTGACCCGCCACCAGAACCAGCGCAGCAGATAGATGGCTCCCGTACCCGCTCCCACCGATATCAGCATATTGAAGGCTTCAGAAGCGCTGCCCAGGGTCAGCATGAAGGCCCCGGCGGCAATCGCCATCAAAGCGGACGACACCCGGCCGAGGAGCACGAGCTTCTTCTCTCCGGCATTCGGGTTCATGAATCGCACGTAGACGTCATTCACGATGTAGGACGCCCCCCAGTTCATGTGCGTGGACATCGTGGAGAGATAGGCGGCGAGAAGAGCCGCGACTACCAGGCCCTTGAAGCCGGAAGGCAGACCGAGCAGCATGGCGGGATAGGCGAGGTCATGACCGATGAGCGCCGGGTCCACATGGGGAAGGGCGATCCGAAGGTCTTCGAGAGTAGGGAAGACCTTCATCGAGGCCAGGGCCACGAGGATCCAGGGCCAGGGGCGGAGCGCGTAGTGCGCGATGTTGAACCACAAGGTTCCCTGCAAAGCGTCCTTGGGGGAGCGGGCGGCCAGCATGCGCTGGGCAATGTAGCTTCCGCCGCCGGGTTCGGCGCCCGGGTACCAGGTCGACCACCACTGGATGAGGAAGGGAATGATGAGGAGCGACAACAGCGCGTCAGTGTTCGAGAAGCTCGGCAGCAGGGACAAGGTTTGCGGATCGGTGGTCGCGATCAGGTTTTGAAGGCCTCCCACTTCCGGGCGGTTGAGGGCGAAGTAAGCGGCTCCGGTGACCCCGATCATGGCCAGAGAGAACTGGATGACATCGGAGACGAGCACACCTGAAAGACCGGCCGGAGATCCGAAGATGATGGACATCGCGATGCAGGCCATGACCGCGCTCTCGCGCGACAGACCGAGCATGACCGAACCCATCTTGACCGCGGCCAGCGTGACCGAAGCCATGACCAGAGTGTTGAAGAAGACGCCCAGATAGACGGCACGGAAACCGCGAAGGAAGGCCGCTGGCTTCCCGGCATAGCGCAGTTCGTAGAACTCAAGGTCGGTCAGGAAACCGGCGCGGCGCCAGAGGGGCGCGTAGAAGAAAACGGTGACCATCCCGGTGACCAGAAAGGCCCACCAGGCCCAGTTACCCGCGACGCCACCGGTGCGGACGAGATCGGTGACCAGATTCGGGGTGTCGGTGCTGAAGGTCGTCGCCACCATTGACGTTCCGATGAGCCACCAGGGCGCGCTCCGGCCGGACGCGAAGAATTCATCTTTCCCTTTCCCGGCCCGCTTCGCCAGCATCAGAGAGGGAACGGCGGCGAGGGCCACGGTCAGGATCACGATGACTAGGTCTAGAGTGGTCATTGGGGTTTGGGTGACCATACCTGAGCGAGACCCTGGGCGTCCCGCGGAAGGCCTTTCCCCTTCCTTAGATGGCCGAGTAGCACCGAGCCGCGGGAACGCTCACAAACGTGTCGCTTTCTGCGATCCAGGCGGTGAGCCGGCCCCCCCATACGCAACCGCTATCGAGGCCGCGGAACCCAGGGCGCTTTACCAGACCCGGACGGGCCCAATGTCCGAACACGATGGTTTCCTGACGCTTTCCCGTCATCCACTCGTACCAGGGACGGAAGCCCGGCTCCGCGGGCGGATCCACCTCCGGCTTCGGCACGCGACCCTGCTCGTCGCACCATCGGACGCGGGTGACGAAGTCGATATCGGGATGCCTGACCAAAGGGTTCAGCTTTGAGAGCGTCGCCACCGGGTTCGCCCACGCGGGGCTCAGGCCGGCGTGGATCAGAAGAACATCGCTCCAGGCCCGGATGAACGGTCGGGCCCCGAGCCAGGCAAGCAGCTCAAGGCAATCGGGCGCTTTCAGCACCGACTCAACGGTATCTCCGTCGCGCAGCCTGCGGTCGCCTCGCTGCACGGCCAGCAGATGGAGATCGTGGTTGCCGAGCACTCCCGACGCGCCGAGCGATCGCAATAGTCGCAAGGTCCCCAGGGAATCGGGTCCGCGATTGACCAGATCGCCCACCGGTTCAAGGGAGTCGCGCGCCTCGTCATACCGGAGAAGCTCCAGCAGCCGCTCAAGTTCCTCCCGGCACCCTTGAATGTCGCCGATGAAGATTCGGCGGCCCGAAGGGGCAGGAAGCGGGCGGTTCGCCGAGTCCAATCAGCGCCTCGAGGAACTCACATCGCGCCCCTTGGCCGCGTACATTCCCTGGTCCGCGCGCGAGAGGACGCGCGAGATGTCTTCACCGGGCTGACGGACCGCCACCCCGAAACTGAAGGCGGCCGGGCTGTTGCGCTGCGCGGCCTCGATCACGCGGTCGGCCAGGGTCTGGCCATCGTCAGCCGGCCCGCTCTGGATGAACAGCGCGAACTCATCGCCCCCCAGTCGCACCAGGATGTCTTCGCTCCGGTGGAGCCGCAGGAGGAAATGCGCGAAGGCCACAAGGATGCGGTCCCCTTCGGCGTGACCATAGGTATCGTTGATGGCTTTGAAACCGGTGAGGTCGAAGAGCAGGCAGGCCCAGCGGGCGGCGTCACCCTCGAGGTCCGCTCGTTTCTTGTCCAAGTAGCGACGATTGAAGCAACCGGTCAGCGGGTCGCGAAACCCCATTTCTTCGAGGCGGGCTTCCAATGCCTTGCGAGCCGAGATGTCACGCACCAGGGTGCGGATGCGGCAGGGGCGGCCCTGGGCGTCGACCACGAACGTGCTGTGCGTCTCGGCGGGAAACACCGATCCGTCCTTGCGACGCATGTTGAATTCGCGCAGATCCTGATTCGCGGTCCGCACATACCGGATGCCGCCCCCCTGCCTGAAGCCTTGATCGAGTCGCTCACGGGTTTCCGCCTGGGCGCGGTCGTAGTCGGTTTCGGCGAAAATGTCTCGCGCGGTCATGGTCGGGACGTCTTCAGGCGAGCAGCGGAAAACCTGGCAGGCGAGGCGGTTCATGAAGAGCACGCGCTCGGTGGCGAGATCGCCTTCGAGAAGCGCATCGGGGAAGTCGAGGCGCAAATCCTGGAGATCCTGCCGCACGGCGGCGAGTTCGGCTCTGCTTGCTTCCATCTCGTTCGTCATGTGCGGGCCTCGGCGATTCCTCGCGAGTATAGGACGCAGTCCCGACCGGCCGGTTGCAGACGTATCTTCGCGCATCGAGCGGTCTCAGGACGGATAATCAGAGGCAACCATGGCCATCTCACTCTCCGTCAACCTGAACAAAGTGGCGCTGCTGCGCAACTCACGCGGCGGATCCAACCCAAGCCCCCGAATCGCCGCGGAAGCTTGCCTCGACGCAGGGGCCTCTGGAATCACGCTGCACTGGCGTCACGACAACCGACACACCCGGGAGGCCGATGTGCGCGACCTTCGCGCCCTCTGCCTGGAGCGCCGCGTCGAGTTCAACCTCGAGGGGGATCTCCGCGAGGAACTCATCGCCCTCGCCTGCGATCTTCGCGTCGACCAGTGCACCCTCGTGCCGGTAACCCCGGGCGAGATCACAAGCGACCATGGTTTCTCCCTTCCCCGCGAGGCGGCTGCGATCATGCCGACCATCGCGCGTCTCAACGATCGCGGGGTCCGCACTTCGATCTTCGTCGACGCAAACGCCTCAATGATGGAAGCCGTCGCGGAGACGGGGGCCCGGCGGATCGAGATCTACACCGGCCCTTATGCCGAAGCCCAGGGAACCCCCGCGGCCGGGGCCGAGTTCACGCGGGTGCGCGACACCGCTCGGGCCGCGGTGGCGTGTGGGATGGGGGTCAACGCCGGACACGACCTTGACCTGCGCAATCTTCCGCGTCTGGCCCGCGAGGTGGGTGAGATCGGAGAAGCTTCGATCGGTCACGCGATCATCGCGGACGCTTTGTACCTGGGCCTCGGCGAGACCATCAGGCGCTATGTCCGGGCTTGTCGCGGCGAGGTAGTTGAAGCGCCAACGACCCAGGCAGGGCCCCCGCCGCTCTCGGCATCCTCAGACCTGTGAGGACGTGGCCATCCTGAGGCGCTGGGTTTGTTGGAGAAGTTCTTGGGCGGCTTCGACGGCATCGTCGAGAGCCTCTCTTCCTGCCCTCGGTCTGGACTGCGCTCCCTCTGTCGATTCGTTCACACTGCTTTCCCGGAAGGTGCGCAGTCGGGCCAGAATCAGGTCACGGATTTCCTCCGCGTTGTCGACGCTGTGGAATACTCCCGTGTGCATTTCCTCGCCGCCGTCCTCACCCGAGCTGTCACCGCCGCCTGCCGAACGAACGCGCACATCCGCGAGCCCCAGGAGTCGCTGAATGGGCCCCTGCTTGACCTCGACCTGCTGGATGTTGGCGAAACTCATGGTTGATTCGGAAAGGGAGAGCACACCGGTGCGAATGCGCAGACTCCGGTCGGTGACGATGTACCAGTGTTGTTCGAATTCGATCCGCACCAGGGCGTAGGTGGTCGGGAACAGAATCAGGAATGTCACGATGCCGAGGTATTCGAGGAATACCAGAAAGGGTATGAACCAGCGGGCGAAGAACGTGGCCATGCCGGGAGGCATGCGCTCGAACATGGTGCGAACACGGGCGGCATCGAACCCGGATCGATCGGCCCTGCGCCTGGTTCCGGGCAACGGAGCGGGGGCTGGGCTTGCAACACCCGCTTCGGGGGACGTCGCGGGAGTCGGGGTGACGGCGTTCGTGGGCGCGGGCGACGGTGAGGGCGATGCGGCGGCTCGGGGCCGTGGCGCCCTCGCACGATCGAACGTCGACTCAATCCAGACCACGAACCCGATCGAGAAGAGAATTCCCATCACGGCGCCGATCTGGCCGCCTCCCCATCGCAGGAGACGCAGGTAGTAGTAGTTCTTCCC